>DAOSWV010000008.1:0-3334 GCA_035380125.1 Oscillospiraceae bacterium | reverse complement strand
CATCAATCGGAGACGAGGCATTTTCCGAATGTTCCGGTCTGACATCAATCACAATTCCCGACAGTGTGACATCAATCGGAGACGAGGCATTTTCCGAATGTTCCGGTCTGACATCAATCACAATCCCCGACAGCGTGACAAAGATCGGGGAAGAGGCATTTTCAGGATGTTCCGGCTTGACAACAGTGATCATCCCTGACAGCGTTACAGAGATCGGGGACGAAGCATTTTACGAATGTTCCGCTTTGACATCAATCACAATCCCCGACAGCGTTACAGAGATCGGATGCAGGGCGTTTTGGGATTGCTCCGGTCTGACATCAATCACAATCCCAAACAGCGTTACAGAGATCGGAATGGAGGCATTTTCAGGATGTTCCGGCCTGACATCAATCACAATTCCCAACAGCGTTATATATATCGGGAACGGTGCGTTTTGGGGTTGCTCCGGTCTGACATCAATCACAATTCCCGACAGCGTTACATATATGGGGACTATGCATTTATTAATTGTTCGTGTTTAAAATCAATAAAAATTTCCGACAGCGTTACATATATCTGGAACAGTACGTTTAAGGGATGTTCCGGCTTGACGTCGGTGATCATCCCCGACAGCGTTACAAAGCTCGGGAATTATGCATTTGCCGAATGCTTCGGCTTGACATCAATCACAATCCCCGACAGTGTGACATCGATCGGGAGTTATGCGTTTTTCAGGTGTTTCCGCTTGACAACGGTAATTATCCCCGGCAGCGTTACATACATCGGGGAAAAGGCGTTTGATAGTGATGTCGTGCTGGAATATCAATAAGTGTTCAAAGACCGGTTTTTCAATATAAACAGAACCGATTCAATATCGACATAATCGCCTTTATGGCAGGGCGAATAAGGAAAGCTCTGTTTTAACTCTTGGAGCGATTCTTCGCCCTCTGTTCATTATTGAGGATGCGTTTGCGCAAACGCAGGGATTTCGGCGTGACCTCGATCAGTTCGTCTTCGGCGATAAATTCGATGCAGGCCTCGAGCGACATCTGGCGCGGCGGGATCAGACGCAGCGCATCGTCGCTGCCCGATGCACGCATATTCGTGATATGTTTTTTCTTGCAGACGTTGACGCACAGGTCTCCGGGTTTGGGCGACTCGCCGACAATCATACCCTCATAGACCTTGGTGCCCGGGGTGATGAACAGTGCGCCGCGTTCCTGGGCGTTATAAAGGCCGTAAGTTACGGCGTCACCGCTTTCGAACGCGACCAACGCGCCGTTTTGACGGCGGGTAATCTCACCCTTGACCGGGGAATAGTTATCGAAAACGCTGCTCATGATACCCTCGCCGTGGGTATCGGTCAGATAATCACTGCGGTAGCCGAACAGGCCGCGCGACGGAATCAGAAATTCGAGCCGGATATGATCACCCTGCGGCAGCATTTCGACCAAATCGCCTTTGCGGGCGCCGATTTTCTCCATCACTGCGCCGACATACTGCTGCGGCTGATCGCAGACCAACCGTTCGACCGGTTCGCAGAGCTGCCCTTCAATTTCCTTATATAAGACCTTCGGTGCGCCGACGGCAAATTCATAGCCCTCGCGGCGCATGGTTTCGACCAAAATGGATAAATGCATCTCACCGCGTCCGCAGACCCGGAAGCTCTCGGTGGTCTCGGTTTCGCTGACGCGCAGGGAGACATCCTTGAGCAGTTCCTTCATTAAGCGTTCGCGCAGATGGCGGGAGGTGACATATTTGCCCTCTTTGCCGGCGAACGGGCTGTCGTTGACCGAAAAGGTCATCTCGACGGTCGGCTCGGAGATTTTGACGAACGGGATCGGTTCGGGTTTGTCAAGCGCACAGATCGTATCGCCGATCGTGATGTTCTCGATGCCCGAGACGCAAACGATGTCGCCGGCAGAGATGCTGTCGACCGGTACGCGTTCGAGACCCTCGATGGTATACAGATTGACCGCTTTGGAACGGTAGGGTGTGTGCGTACCGTGGTATTCGCAGATGCTGATATCCTGTCCCTTGTTTATAACGCCGCGCTCGACCTTGCCGATGCAGATGCGTCCGACATAGTCGTTATAATCCAGCGACGAGACCAACATCTGAGTCGGGCCGTCGGGGTCAATATCGGGCGGATCAATGTGGGACAGGATAATTTCAAACAGCGGTTGTAAATCTTCAAACGGACCTTCGGGCGCCATCGAAGCCGTGCCGTCTCGGCCCGAACAGAAGATGACCGGGCTGTCCAACTGTTCGTCGTTGGCATTGAGCGCGATGAGCAGTTCCAAAACCTCGTCGACGACCTCGTAGATGCGGGCGTCGGGACGGTCGATTTTATTCACGACCACGACGACTTTATGCCCCATCGAGAGCGCCTTTTGCAGCACAAAGCGGGTTTGGGGCATCGGCCCTTCCGCAGCGTCGACAAGCAAAAGCACGCCGTCAACCATCTTTAAAACCCGCTCGACCTCACCGGAGAAATCCGCATGCCCGGGGGTGTCGATGACGTTGATCTTGACGCCGTTATAATGAATGGAAGTGTTTTTAGCTAAAATCGTGATGCCGCGTTCGCGTTCGAGGTCGTTGCTGTCCATGACCCGTTCGGCCACCACTTGATTTTCGCGGAAGGTGCCGCTTTGGCGCAGCAGTTCGTCGACAAGAGTGGTTTTACCGTGGTCGACGTGCGCCACAATGGCGATATTTCTTAAATCGGTTCTTTTCAAATCAGATGCTCCTTTGCCAGTTTAACAAAACAGACCGCCCGAATTCGTGTGAACCGTTCGGGCGAACAAATACTAATTATATACCTGTACATAAAACCTGTCAAATATACTTTTTTCAATAAGACGCTCTCTTGAACCGTCACATATGATTCCGGAAAGAAAACGACGTTTTTGGAAAAATCGACATAATTCGACGGACTATACATAAAAATTATTTTATCTGTAAATATTATGCATTTACGAATGGCTAAATGTAACCGAAATGTAACCGCCAAAGCTTATAATAGACGGGTAATGTCAGGGATTACCTGGATTTCGCAAGTAAAGTTACATTTGACAGAATTAGTGACAAAGTGAGGTAAAACAATGAAGAAAATTACTAAATTCGTACTCATCGGACTGTTGGTCTGCATTTTTGCGGTCGGAACGATGCTGAGTGCGACACCGACAATAACCGCTCTGACGCCGGCGAACACTTATATTCAATATAACGGTTCCAATGCCGTCGAATTGGGCAAGACCGCGGTCCGCACCGGGGCGAACACCTGGGAGGTAACGCTGGGTGTGACCAACCTGCTGGAAGAAGAGATCAATTCCAAGCCGGTTGAGATTGC
>DAOSWV010000007.1 GCA_035380125.1 Oscillospiraceae bacterium | reverse complement strand
ATGTAATGTTTTTCGATCCGCTAATCGTCATGCAAACAAACGGGGAGATTATAGAACTTATTAATGTCAATTAAAATGGAAGGGGAAATATAAGTTTGAAGAAGAGTTTTTTTCTGGTCGGGCTTTGCCTATTCATGATAACCGGCTGCGCGCAGCAGCCGGTTTCGGAGATTTCCGAAATTTCTTTTGTCTCTTCGTCAAGTCAGGCGGAAACAATTTCTTCGGAATCGACAGTTTCGGAGGAGTCATCCATTGCTCAGGAATCGACAGTTTCAAAAGAGTCAAGCATTATTCCAGAATCGAATACTGCTGTTTTTGAATACGGTGATTATGAATATGAAATTGTTGGTGACAGCATTACTATTGTGAAATACAATGGTGACGATGAGGAGCTTGTAATTCCTGATACGATGGACGGGCTTTCGGTGACCGTGATTGGAGAGGGCGCATTCAAAGAAAATGAAACCTTAAAAAGTGTGGTAATTTCGGACAATGTTATCCTAATTGATAAAGCCGCTTTTCGCAAATGTACAGAGTTGGAAAGCGTTCAATTTGGGGAAAGTGTTGAAGAGATAGGCGAAGGTAGCTTTTCGGCCTGTCAAAATCTAAAGCAGGTTATTGTAAATAATAATTTGAGAGTGATAAAAGATTCAGCTTTTTCTAGTTGTGATAAGCTTACAACTCTTGATTTACCGGAAAGTGTAGAAAGTATTGGCACAGGAGTCTTTTCACAATCAGGTATAAAGAATTTTAAATTTCCGCAAAAAATCAAGGAAATAGGAAACGGAACATTTTATCTATCGGATTTGGAAACAGTCACATTACCCGAAAATGTTGAAGTGATCGGAGGAGCATTTGCAGAGACGAAAATTACTGAGATATTTATCCCTGACAGTGTCATTTCAATCAGCGATTATGCTTTTGATGAGTGTCCGAGGGAATTGATTCTGCTATACGACAACAATTCACTCGTTCCGCAATATGCGGAAGAACACAACATTTTGTGTTTTCAAATAGATGAATATGATCCGGTTCTGGCGGTGGAATTGGTGAATGGAGAACCACTGAATGACGAAGAGGATCAAGGAATCAGTCAGGAGGACTATAACCTGGTTAAGAGGCGTAACAATACGAATGCTTATTTAAATATGTTCGATGTTTATGTTTCAAACGAATATATTAACTTTTGGTACAATGAAGAATTGACCGATGAAACGATTAAAGCAAAACTAACAAAGACAGCAACATTGCTTTATCAATGCGGAATCACAGATTTCGACCCGGCGGATATCGAAAATGCGGATTCTGATTATCTTGATAAGTTGGCGATCTTTACGATCTATACAAGATCAACTGAAGAAATTGAAGACGAGGATGAAAAAGGAACGTCGGGTGTTTTTTTTGAAAATGATAGGAAGTTTATTGCAAATTATACGATATTCTTTGGAATCGAACCCGATTTTTCGAAAATTACGGGTTATTCAGAGCAGCAAAAGGGGATTTGGTATTACCCGAAGGAGTTTTCGGAGGTGCAGACCGAGGTGTTGGCGTTTTCAGGCGACGCTGAGAAAATGGAATATACTTTGACGCTGCGTTTTACTCCGGAAACCGGAACGCCTATTGAAAAAACATTTTCTTTTATAATGGCGGAAGAAGATACGGTAGGCGGTGAACAATACAGGATTACTTTGACGGGGATTTATTAAATAAAGGGATTTTTCTTAAAGAAAACCACGAATGACGCCGGAGCATTTTGCTTCGGCGTCATTTACAATATGGGAAAATTATGCTATACTACAGGCAAGAGTTAGTGCCTTTTCATTGTTGCGAATTTGCGGAGTAGGGGATATTTGATGAAAAAAGCATTCTGTATATTGCTGATACTTATATTTCTTTGCGGATGCGCGGCGACAAATTCCGTATCTAGTTCTGAGAATTCTACAAGTTCGACAAGTTCTTCAAGTTCCGCAGATTCCACAAATGCAAGTTCTAAAAGTTCTTTAAGTTCCGAAAATGCAAGTTCCGCAAGTTCTGAAAATACTGAAGAATCCGAAGCAATAGATATGAGCTTAGATTCTGTTGGCGGTGAGAGCAGCGACGATGTCATTGATTTTATTAATAATCCCCGGGACAATCCGTTATATGAGGATATGCACATTATTTTTCGATTTGAGGAGCAAAACGGGCAGTTATTAATAACAGGTATCTCAAGTGGATTTGAAAAGCAAGGGCCGTTTCTTGCTCTCGATGACCCGGACAATATATGGCAAAAGTTCAATTCAAGCGAGTACTGCCAACGGGCGATTATATTTCTGTGTGATGAAGACACTATCAAAGAGTGTTTCCGGGAAAACGGCGTTGAGAACATCCAAGAGATTATCATTTTAAATTTAGATGGTATGGGTAATGAAGTGGGTTATGCCATAACAGCGATCACAGAAATGCAAGTGTATTTTATGACAGTACCTTTATCGAATGAGAAATACGGGGATTATATATTTCAAAAGGTCTATACACAGGATGAGTTTTTGAAAATTTTTGGTCCACGGCCTGCAAAAGTTTTTATAAATGAACAAGAAATAACATTTTTAACGACACCTTTATTGGGTTACGCTTACCTTGAAATGGATCTGTTTGAATTTTTAGATGCGTTGAGTGTTCAATATACTTATGACAAGGATAATAATATAATCAGCTCAAATGAAGTAACCTTACAAATAAAAGAATACAGTGGTGGTGCGTATAGTGTGGAGATATTTAAAGATGATAGCGAATATGCGGATGGTGAGGGCGGCGCTAGTTATGTAAATGGGAAATATATCGGAGATATGTTGTTTTGTATTGAATTATGCCGCGTTTTGGGATATGAAATGGATTTTCGATATGATGATTATAGCGTGCGGATTGCAAAAAGTTGATCGGCATTTGAAAATCAAACAAAAAAGCGCCATTACGGCGCTTTTTTCGTGCATTTTTCCCTTGTCAGCAAGACGAGTCGGAATATCCGTTCAGCTTGTCGCGCAGGTTTTTCAACTGAACGGCGACGGCTTCCGGAGCGGGACCGCCGTAACTCTTGCGTTTACTCACGCAGGTATCAAGTTTGATTGCTTCAAAAACGTCCTTTTCGAATTTCGGAGAGAAGGTTTGGTATTCTTTCAAAGAGAGGTCTTCAAGCCGTTTTCCGGTTTTGACGCAGTGCTTGACCAGCTCGCCCGTAACGTGGTAGGCGTCGCGGAAGGGCAGGCCTTTTCCGACCAGATAATCGGCGCAGTCGGTGGCATTGATAAAGCCGTCGGCGGCTGCGGCACGCATCTTGTCGGCGTTGACTTTTGCGGTCGAAAACATCGGTGTGAACGCGGTCAGGCAGGCGCAGACCGTGTCGGTGGCGTCGAATATCGCCTCTTTGTCCTCCTGCATGTCCTTGTTGTAGGCCATCGGCAGCCCTTTCATCACGGTAAGCAGCGCGGTCAGATCACCGAATACCCGTCCGCTTTTACCGCGGCAGAGTTCGGCGATATCGGGATTTTTCTTTTGGGGCATAATCGATGAACCGGTACACCAGGCGTCGTCAAGCGTCAAAAAGCCGTAGGCAACCCCCGACCAGAGGATGATCTCCTCGCAAAAACGCGACAGATGGGTCATGACCGCCGACAGGCAGAAGCAAAACTCCAGCGCAAAATCGCGGTCGGAGACGCCGTCCATCGAGTTTTCGCAGACCGCTGGCAGTTCCAGCAGTTCGGCTTCATAAAAACGGTCGGTGGAATAAGTCGTTCCAGCCAGCGCGCAGCTTCCGATCGGCGAAACGCAGGTGCGTTTGCGGCAGTCGGAAAGCCGGTCGATATCCCGTAAAAACGCCTGTGCATAAGTGAGTATATGGTGTGCGAAAGTCACCGGCTGCGCGGGCTGCAGATGGGTATATCCCGGCATGACGGTGTTGATGTTTTCTTCGGCTTTGTCGGCAATTACGGAAACCAGCGTTTTCAGCAGACCGGTGATCTTGTCGATGGAATCACGCTGCCACAACCGCAGGTCAAGTGCGACCTGATCGTTGCGGCTTCTAGCGGTGTGCAGATATTTGCCTGCGTCGCCGATGCGTTCGGTCAGCACCTGTTCGACGAACATGTGAATATCTTCGGCCTTCGGATCAATCGAAAGCGTACCGCATTCGAGGCCGTTTTTAATCTCATAAAGTTCCGCGACGATCTTTTCGCCGATTTCCGACGGGATGATGCCGCGGGCAGACAGCATTCTGGCATGGGCGATGCTGCCCTCGATATCCGCTTTCCAAAGCCGTTGGTCAAAGCGGATCGAGGAATTAAAA
Organism: Oscillospiraceae bacterium; assembly: GCA_035380125.1. Lineage (NCBI taxonomy): Bacteria > Bacillati > Bacillota > Clostridia > Eubacteriales > Oscillospiraceae > Oscillospiraceae bacterium. Next base: position 108,278 of record DAOSWV010000007.1, on the reverse strand, counting down.
TCATCGGCGATGCCGTCTTCATCGCGTTCAAAGCGCGCACCCCAAAGTTTCATGTAAAAAACCGTCCTTTTCGGATATATGAATTACAGTGTTTTGATAAAGGCCTCAATGCGGCCGAGCGCCGTAGCGAGATGGCTGATCGAATACGAACAGGAAATACGTGCGAACCCTCTGCCGCTTTCCCCGAACGCTTCGCCCGGGACGATGGCGACGTGCTGCTGTTTGAGCAGCTCCCCGCAGAAGTCCTCACCCGAGAGTCCGAATGCGTCGATTTTCGGAAAGACATAAAACGCGCCCTCAGGTTCAAAACAGGGGAAGCCCATCGAACGCAGTGTGCCGACGACCAGACGGCGGCGCATATCATATTGACCGCGCATGTCCTCGATGTCGGCGTCGCCGTTGCGTAGAGCCTCGATGGCGGCATACTGAGCTGTTGTGGGCGCGCACATGATGGCGAATTGGTGCAGCTTGGCCAGCTGTAAAGCAATTTCTTTGGGCGCAGCAGTATAACCCAACCGCCAGCCTGTCATGGCAAAAGCCTTGGAAAATCCGTTGACCACGACGGTGCGTTCCCGCATTCCCGGTAGCGCGGCAAAACTGACGTGTTTATGCCCGTAAGTCAGTTCGGCATAAATTTCATCCGAGAGTACGATGATGTTTGTGTCTTTCAGCACCTCGGCGATCTGTTTTAATTCGTCTTCAGTCATAATTGCGCCGGTGGGGTTATTGGGGAATGGCAGAATCAGCAGTTTTGATTTCGGCGTAATCGCGGCTTTGAGCGTCTCCGGGGAAAGTTTAAAATTGTTTTCCATTTTGCAGGGCAGAGTGACGACCTTTGCGCCGCACATTCTGGCCAGCGGTTCATAGCAGACAAAGCACGGTTCGGCCAGCAAGACCTCGTCGCCCGGATTGATAAAGGCGCGCAGGGTAATGTCGATAGCCTCAGAGCCGCCGACAGTGACGACCACTTCGGTATCCGGGTCGTATGTAAGATCAAATCGGCGCTTTAAGTACTTGGAAATTTCACCGCGCAGTTCGGTCATGCCCTTGTTGGCGGTATATTTGGTCTTGCCCTGTTGCAGGGAGTTGATGCCCGCCTGCCGAATGTGCCACGGGGTTTGGAAGTCGGGTTCGCCGACGCCCAGAGAAATTACGTCGTCCATTGCCTCGGCAAGGTCGAAAAACTTTCGAATACCCGAGGGTTTCAACGATTGCACCGTCGGGTTGAGCAGTTTTTGATAATCGATCACAGGATGACCTCTCTTTTCTCTTCCGAATCACTGTCTGTGAGGAAACAGACGCTGCTCTCTTTGTAGCGCTGAAGCACAAAGGTGGTATCGGTCGAGGTCACTGCACCGAGCGGAGAGAGGCGTGCCGAGACAAAATGCGCCACATCACGTAAATTTTTTGCCGACATCGACAGGGTCATATCATAGCTGCCGGAGACAAGATAAACGCTGTCCACCTCGGGCATCGCCATAATCTGACGGGCGACGGCTTCAAAGCCCTGGTCGGGCTGAGGAGTGACCTTAATCCGGATAAACGCCTGAATAAACTCCTTGCCTGCCTTTTCCCAATCGATGACAGCACGATAGCCGCAGATAACGCCCTTCGCGGTATATTCGTCGATTTTTTTCGCGACGGCGTCTTCGGTTTCGCCGGTCATCAGCGCCAGCTGAGCTACGGTCAGGCGCGCGTTTTGTTCGAGCAGAGAGAGAATGTTCATTGCCATGTCAAGTCAACTCCTTATTTTTAATCAAACCGTACTTGATGCGGTTCTCTTTTGTGATAAACGGTAAAAGATTCGAAACCGAGGGATTTGGCGAGTTCCGCTCCTACGCGGCAATGATCGGCGTACTGCGCCTTGTGGTCGTCGGTACCGATGGTGATCAATTTTCCGCCGAGGTCTTTATAAGCGGCTAAAATCTTTTTGGTCGGCATCGGCTCAAAACCCTCGGGGACAGGGGAGAGGTTGATCTCCAATGCTTTGTTGGCCTTAATCACCAGTTTTAAAACGTCTTTGACCGCATCGGACCAGCGGGTCTCGTCTACCTGCAGACCCTGCCGGTACATCTGGCGAAACGGATAAGTCATATGTGCCAAAACATCGAAATCGCCCCATGCGATCACGTCGCACAGCAGATTGAAATATTCATCTAAAAGCAACAGGTTTTTTCCGCCGGTAAAGTCCACAAAGTAAAAATCCTCTTTATGGGGAACTTCATGCTGGCTGGCCAATACCACGTCGAAGGGCAGGGCGGATATCAGTTCGGAGGCGTTTTCGGGACAAAAGACCGGCTGGCCGATCTCAATGCCGAACGCGATGTCAATGCCGTTGCCCTTTTGGGTCTCTAAAAATCGCTGCTGTTCGGAAAACTGCGTCAAAAAATTGTCGAGCCGGTTAATTTCGGGGTCGTCGGCGCTGAAGTCGGCGTGATCAGTGACAGCCATGTAATCAATTCCGGCCGTCCTGCGGCTTTCGATCAGCGTCTCGAGCGGGCAGTCGGAGTCGAAAGAGATATTTGTGTGGGTGTGATAGTCCTGCAGGGGCATAAAGTACCTCCGATCTTGGAACGCAACCATTTTAACATATTATCGCCGTATTTACAACATTAAAACAAAAGACCCGAAAGGTGCTTTCAAGACCGGGCTGTTCCAACAAGAACAGGACACCGGAGTACTTTCCGAGTCATATTAATCATATTGTCCGGCAATGGGTTTTGTGTTATGATAATAAAACAATCTCGAAAAGAAGGGATCACCGAAATGAAAGATTTCCGCAACAGTGTTTATAAAACCGATGCAGAAAAGGCACGGTTAGACACGCTGTTTCAAAAATGGCAAGATTTTTGTTTTGATTACGAAAAAGCGGAGCCCAAAATTATCACGCACGCGCCTCTTGCGTTAAAATACACCATCGGTGAATGCGTGCGCGATCCGGCGGCGTCGATGGAGAATCAGATTGACATTTTCAAATATCACGCCGAGGTCGGCGATGATTATTATCCGGCCTTGCGTGCCAATTTCGGTACTGTGCCGATTGCCGAGTCCTTCGGCTGCGAGATCTATCGGCGCGAAAACGAACAACCGTGCACCGAGAGCATCGTCGTCAACAACGCTGAGGAGATTGACGCGCTAGAGATTCCCGATGAAAAAAGCGGCAGTTTCCCCGAAATTGACCGACACTATGAGTTTTATCTCGAGAATCTGCCCTACGGCGTCGGTTTTATGCTGCCCGATCTGCAGGGGCCGTTCAACAACGCCCATCTGCTGCGCGGCAACGATATTTTCACCGATTTTTACGACGAGCCGGAATCCATCGAAATTTTGTTGGAAAAAGTGACGCAATATCAAATTTTAATGACCCGGCATTATCATGAACTGTGCGGCATCGGCAAGGGGATTTTATACGACTGGGGCGGCATTTGGCGGGGGAATCTGCGCATTTGCAACTGCACACTGCACAACGTCTCGACCGAATTTTATGAGACCTATATCAAGAAATACGACCGCATGCTGCTGGATGCGTTCACCGAAGGGCGCATCCATTACTGCGGCACGCACGACAACGGGCAGATGGCCTCGTTTTTCTCGATTCCGAATCTCTATGGCGTCGACTTTGACGGTGCGCACCACAGCATTTGGGAACTCGCAAAGCGCACGCCCGAGCGGGTCGCACTGCTGCCGTACATGAACCCCGAGCGGGTCGCGCCGATTCTGGCCGGAAAAATCCCCGAAAAGCGCAATGTTATTTATGAGATATACGCCTCCTCGGTTGAAGAAGCCAAGGTCATCTGCGCGGCGATGAAATCCGCGTTGGGCATAGCGAATTGATACCCACAAAACCCGGCGGTAAAAGTTGCGACTTATCCCCGGGTTTTCGCTATACTTTGATCGAAAGGAGGGACGATCTTGGATTGGCTGACCCGAATGAACGCGGCGCTTGAATATATCGAGGCAAATCTGGCCGGGGAAATTGACAGTGAGATTGTTGCGAAGAAGGCCTGCTGCTCATCTTCCAATTTTCAACGTATTTTTTCCTACATCACCGACCTCTCGCTGGCAGACTATATCCGCAAACGGCGGTTGACACAAGCTGCGGTCGAATTGCAAAGCAGCGACGTCAAAGTTATCGATCTTGCGCTCAAATACGGCTATGAATCACCGGTATCCTTTTCGCGGGCGTTTGCGGCGATGCACGGGGTCACTCCGACGGCAGCGCGCGCCGAAGGCGTCACCCTGAAAGCCTTCCCGAGAATCTCCTTTCAAATTACGATTAAAGGAGAAACCGAAATGGATTATCGTATTGAGACAAAAGAGGCCTTTCAGGTCTTCGGCATCGAAGAGGTATTTCGATCCGACGGCATGTTCCGTTTTGACGGAACAGGAGAACCGCCCAAAACCCCGCACGAACTCTGGGATCAATGTCAGTCGGACGGAGAATATGACCGGCTGGTCAAAAACGCAGGAGAGGTGCCCGAATTTGTCGGCAAAAATCGCTGTAGGGTGCATGGTATCTGTGACTACCGCAAAACCCCCGCCGACACGTTCCCGTATATGCTCTGCGCATTCCGGGGCAAGGACAGCGATATGAGCGGCTACACGGTCGCTGATATCCCCGCGTACACCTGGGCCATATTTCCGTCGAAGCTGTTTGACTGGAACGATGTTGGCAGCGTCATCAATACGCTGTATAAAAACTTCTTTTCGGGATGGCTTGCGACGGCGGAATACGAACAAGCAGACGGGCTCAATCTCGAGGTTTACGGCGGCGATGAGAAAAAGGGAACTGTCGAACTCTGGTTTGCGGTGAGAAAAAAAGTATAACCCTCTTCATGGATATCCGGGCGGTTTGATCGTTCGGATATTCTATTGTCTTGAATTGGATGATTGTGCCAAAAATTAAATCGGTATATTGCAATTCGGGCGGGCATAAGGTATAATAACATTATTCATAATAGCAAATGTCTCTGGGAGGTGCGATGCATGAATGAAAACAATACGGCTCCTCAGACCCCGTCCGAGCCGACCAAGCCCTTTTTAATCCCCGGCGATAAGGACGGCGAGATGAAACAGATTCTGACCGCTGTTTTTGACGCGATGGCGGAAAAGGGATATAACCCGATTAATCAGATCGTCGGCTATATCCTGTCGGAAGACCCCACCTACATCACCACCTATAAAAACGCTCGTTCTTTGATTCGAAAGATCGACAGGGACGAGCTGATGACGGCATTGATAAAATCTTATCTTGCTGATTAAAAAGGCATGCCGACGGAGCTGATATCAACCACAGTAAACGGCAGGCCTTTTCGGCTTGCCTTTCTCTTTGACGAGGTTGATTTGCGGATTTTCAATTAAGTAAAGGAGTGCCATTATGAGCGGAATTATTTTCAACGAGGACTGCAATCACTTTGTATACAGCCGGTTTCGCAGCCACATCAAAGTGGGTTTGAAGGAACTGCACGAATTTGTTGATCAATATAAAGATACCGGCATCACCGATTTTTTCTTCAACGTGAACGGCAGCATCGGCTGGTTCCCCAGTGAAAGCCGCGATAACGCCATCGGGAATTATGAGCGGATTAAAAAAGCCGGCGGTGATCTCAGCGGGGAATATCCTGACGCAAACGGCGGCTACATCGAGACACTCAAGGATATTTATTACGGCCAGGGTCTGGATATGTATACGATCTGGCTCGCCAGACTGCGTGAGATCGGCATCAATCCGTGGATATCCCTCCGCACCAACGACATCCATAACAATGACGACGAGGATAATTTCCTGCATTCGAGCTTTTTCCGCGAGAACAAAGAAAAACGCCGCGGACAGCACCATAGCGTCGGCGCCTGCGATTATTACGACAACGCGCTCGATTTTTGCTACCCCGAGGTTCGGGACCACCTGTTTGCGCTCGTGGCGGAAGTACTCCGAAAATTCGATATGTACGGTCTTGAGATGGACTGGATGCGCGAGATTTATTCGCTGCGCATCGGTTGTGAGGAACAGGGCGCAAAATTGATCACCGAGCTGATGGAACGCATCCGCAAAGAAGCCGATAAAGCCGAGAAAAAGTGGGGCCATCCGATTCAAATTGCCACGCGGCTGCCGGCCGACCCGCTGCTCGCTTTGCGGCTCGGGTTTGATTTCTTCACTTGGGCAGATGAAGGTCTTGTCAATCTGATCACGATCACCCCTCGTTGGGCGACTTCTGACAACGATATGCCGCTTGATCTGTGGAAAAAGATTCTGGCCGGAAAATCGGTAAAACTTGCCGCCGGACAGGAATTTCTGATTGATGCCATGTTCACCGAGCCCAAAAAGTCCATTATGGTCAACAGCGTTGAGACCGCACGGGGGACAGCCGCAGCCAATTTGGCGATGGGCGCCGACAGCGTATATTTGTTCAACTACATGGACGACCTCTCCGGACAAAAACCTTTGTTCAAGGGAGAACAATATAAGCAGCTGCTCTGCGAACTCGGTTCCGAAGAAATGCTCATGGGTAAACCGCGCCGTCATATCGTGACTTATTGCGATGTAAAAGCGCCCGGCGTGCCGCATAAAAATCCGCTGCCGGTGGAATGCGCGCGCAGAGGCAGCGGAAATCCGGCTTATGTCGGAAAGCCCGAATACAAGACCTTGCGCATTCCGGTCGGCAAGGTTTCTTCGGATGCGAAAATGCGCCTCGTGCTGGGCGTTGATGAGGGCAGGGGCCTTGCAGCAGAGGATTTCGACGTCTTCCTCGACTCCGAAAAATTAAGTTATATCGGAAAGGTCGCTTTACCGGCGCCGTATTATCCGGGTTTGGAATATCACGCGTTCGAAATCATCAACAAGCCCGGTATGCCCGTTGCACACATCGCCGAGATCGCAGCGATGCGCGAGCCGTTCACGATCAAGTGGGCAGAGGTTGCGATCAATATTCTGTAATACGAAGGGCAAAAAATCGTTCGGAATGGAAAACATTTTTGTCGATTTTGCCATATTTGTGGTTGACAAGCGGTCTTGAAACATTATATAATAATTTTACGCTTGTATGCGTATGCGTATGCGACACACGCGTGTGCGCGCGTGCGGTTTTCATCTCACCGGAAAGGGCTTGATCCGATGAAGAAGTTTTTCGGAGAATTCAAAGAGTTTGCGGTCAAAGGCAACGTATTCGACATGGCCATCGGTGTCGTCGTCGGCGCTGCGTTCGGGAAAATTGTCTCTTCCTTTGTCGCAGACATCATTACACCTCCGATCGGTGTGCTTTTGGACGGCGTAAATTTCTCCGAATTGAATCTCGTACTCAAAGAAGCCGTAGGCGATACGCCTGCAGTAACACTGAATTACGGCAACTTCATTCAGACGATTGTCGATTTCATCATCATTGCCCTGTGCCTGTTCTTTGTCGTAAAGGCTGTCAACGGTATGCGGAAGCTGGCCGAGGCGAGGAAAGAGGAAGAAAAGAAGGCGGAACCACCCGCACCGGCAGTACCATCCAAAGAAGAAGTCCTTCTCACCGAGATCCGCGATTTGCTGAAAGATCAAAAAGAGCTGCTAAAGAAATGAGACGTTTTGTCTTTGCGGCCGTAGCCTGTATGCTGTTCTTCTGCGGCTGTACAGCAAGCGGGACAACTTCTTCCCAAACCGGAAATCCCGTGATTTTACCGGCCTCGGAGACGCAGACCAAATCGAGTTATCCGGTATCCTCGGAATCGGAAATTCAAAGCCAGTCGTCCCAAAATATTTCTTCCGACACAACGGCTCCCGTCACGCTGGAGGTTTCCTCGGAAGAAATCCGCCCCGGAGAATTTTTGATCATACGGGTGGGAGGAAGCGGCGAAAATGCCCTTTGGGCACGGTTCAGCGAAGTGACCTCAAAGGTTTTTCCGCTGATTCAGGAAGACGGATTTTTCATCGGTTTCGTGCCACTGTCGAGCACGACCACCAAGACCGGGGATGTTGAGATCCTTCGGTCGGAAGACGGAGAATACGAGGTCATCGCACACAAAGCCATCCAATTTATTGACAGAACCTTTGACAGACAGGATTTAACGGTTGTTTCCGGTTCGTCGACAGCGAATGCGGGCAGCAGTTCAAATCTCAGCGACGATAAGGAAATCATCGAACAGGCGACGAAAACTTCCCCACAGGAGCTGCTCTTTACCGGCGGATTCGTCATGCCGGCCCAGGGGCGAATCTCCACCCAATACGGGATGCGCCGCTATACCAACGAAGAGTACAGTTCGGCACATTCGGGATACGACATCGCCGCCGATGAAGGCGATCCGGTCATTGCCGCCGGAGCAGGACGCATTGCATATGCGGGAAATTTAAAATTTTATGGCAATACAGTGATCATTGCTCACGGTTTCAACATATTTAGCTATTATAATCATTTATCGGTTATATCCGTCGAGACGGGGCAGACGGTCTCAACGGGTGAAAAAATCGGAGAAGTCGGCTCCACGGGATACGCCACCGGTCCTCATCTGCATTTCAATATCAAAGTAAATGGCGTCAACATCGATCCTGCGGTACTGATCGGTACCGATGACATATACACACAATTGGAAAGGATGATCAACCAATGAAAAACCCCTTGCTCTATCCCGCGAGCAAAGAACAAGTCACATTTGACGTTGTCAGACGGGATAAGAACATTCAAAACCTCAGATTGGAGGCATTGGTCGAGAATATGTTCCTCGGCACCGGATTTACGCTGTCGATTGAACAGCTGTACGACCTGACGACGAACGATGCCGATACGATCGCATTCCGCAACGGCATGATCGCCGACCTCATTGCCAACCCGAAGCTGGAAAAGGCCTTCTTCCTGATTCCGTCTTCTTTGGCCTATCTGAAGGAATTCACCCGCAAGATGGAGCACCGTGACAACATTATCTGCCAGATCGCTTTGAAATATCGCCGTCTGTCGCTGTATGCCAATCTGATGAACGCGCTGCGTGAAGCGTTTGCGGATCCCGAGGTAAAAACCTCTTCCGAAGCGATCGAAGTGCTCAAGAAGATGGTCAACGACTATTATGACAGAGACGAAATCGATCCCATGCTTAGCGATTTCTCAAAGGTTGATACATCCTGGCTCGATATCCGCGGTTTTGCTTTAGGTGCAAACCTGAAAAACGGTTTGATTCTGCAGTCGATGACTGTTGACGAGTTCTCACCCGAACAGTATGACAAGAGCTCGATTTTCGTCTATTGGAAAGACGAACCCATCAAAGGCGTTTCGAACTTGAAATCAATGCCGAACATCTCCAATCTCGGTCTGTTCCAGAACGAGGCGCTGAACATGATCCACGAATATTACAAGGGATCGGTTAAAGAGATCAAGAGCATTTGTTCCAAATACAAGCCGCAGGGCCTTCAGGAATTTCAGAACGTCGACGAGGCTTTCTCCTTCTACGCCGGCGCGCTCAATCTGGTTCGCCGCCTGCGCGATCAGGGCTTCACGATGTGCCAGCCCAAAGTGATCGATTCCGACAAATTCCTGCTTCATGCCACAGAGATGTATCCGATCCTGTTGGCGCTTGACCCCGATAACGATACCATTAAAAATGACATCAACTTCCCGGTCGAAGGTAAGTTTTATTTACTCACAGGTGCTAACAGTTCCGGCAAGAGCACCTACATGACCGCTACCGGCCAGTTGATTTGGCTGTTCCAGTTGGGGTTCTATCTGCCGGCTGATGAAGTCCAGATTTCTCCGGTTCAGTCGATCTTTACGATCTTCTCCGGCGGTGAGACCGACAACTACGAGGACTCCCGAATGGGTGAAGAAGTCCGTCAGATCACAGAGATGCTGCCGAATGTCACTTCGAACTCGATCGTCATCATGAACGAGCCGCTGACATCCACCAGCCCGATGGAAGGTTCCCAGATCTGCGCCGACTTAATCAAAACACTGCTTGACAGCGGCGTTTCCGGTATTGTGGCGACTCACTTCTACGAGTTGTACGACTTCCTTCCGGCGATTGAAAAAGCGCATCCGGGCAAAACCGGCAGCTTGATCACGCTGACTAAACCCAATCCGGACAGCGACATCGCAATCCGTACTTATAAGATCAAAGGGGGCGCCCCGCAGAAGAAGAGCTACGCGCTCGAAGTTGCGGCATCCCACGGTATCACTCTGCGTCAGATCATGCACAGATTCGAAGACAGAGACATCAAACTCGGCATCGATAAACCGACTATCATGGAACTGCATGAAGACGGCGACGCCGACATGAATTAAAGGGGGCACAACAAGATGTTTGATTTACTTTGGATGACGGAAGATCCTGTTGTAAACCGCGTACCAAGCTTCGATGATCTGTTCATCGAAAACCTCGACCTCAACTTCCTGGTCGAAGCCATGTTTGAAGGCATGGACAGCAAGATCAATGCACTGCATTTGTGCAATCTGTTTGCGTTGGACGCGAATATTGTCCGTGAGCGCCAGAACCTCATCAAGAGTTTGCAGCGTCATCCCGATTTGCTGCAGCTGTTCAAAGATCTCCTCAAAACAATCGGCGATTGGCAGGATTTCTTCTCAATCCCGAACATGGATGATTCCACCAGCGATCTTGAAGCGTTCTTTGCAATGAACAAATACGCTTTTGCGGAGACCTATTTCGAAATCCTCGAAAAACTCTATACCACCTTGGGCAAATATCAGGATGAAGAAGAACTCGGTTATGGACTCAAACAGTTTTACGCATACGTCAAAGAGTCTTATGAGAGCGACGGCTATAAAAAGATCATCGAGGCCTGGAAAGAACGCCTGCCGGCTCTGGATGAACCGAAGAGCATTACGCTGGGCTTCAACTTCAACGAGAGTTTCGAAATCACCCATGTCAAACTGCTCTCGGTCAATGAATATTGCTATATTGATTCCCGCGAACGTGAGCCGAAAAACGGCGCTCCGTTTAAACGTGGTCTGACTGATTCTTATCGTCTCAAGGACGACCTTGCAAACCATTCGGGCTTCAGCATGGGTGATATGACCAAACAAACCGCCAGCTCTCAGAGCGCAACCCATGCCAGTGAGGGTGTGAGAATGTCCAACTTCGTGCGCGGCGCACTCGGCGCCTGCGTCGGTGAAGCCGGCCTGCGCGTGCGTGACTTCTTGAAACAGTCCACAAGATGGATTTTGAACCTCAAACAGTCCCTTACATTCTACATCGGCGTCTTCAATTATCTCTCTAAGATCGAAGCCCTCGGCGGCGCCTATTGCTTCCCTGAGATCTACGACGACAAGAGATATTATGCCAAAGAGCTCTACCTGCCGCTGCTGCTGTTGGTCCTCAAAGGCAGCCGTCCTGTCATTCCTAACGACATCGACTTCGTTCCCGAGGGACAGTTCGCACTGCTTACTGGTGCTAACCAGGGTGGTAAGACGACCTTCCTACGTTCGGTCGGCGTCGGCCAGCTGATGTTCCAGCTCGGTATGCCGGTAGGCGCGAAAGAGGCCAAGATGGGTCTTGTCGACAACATCTTCACGGTCTTTGCGCTCAAAGAAGAGGTTTCCACCACCAAGAAGGGCAAGTTCGACCAGGAAATCGCCCGCGTCGGCAACATGATGAACTACATCACCTGCAATTCGATGGTTCTGTTCAACGAGCCGTTGACCGGAACCGGTACCGCAGAAACCCTGATCATCTCCCGCGAAATCACCAGCACAATCAAACTGCTCGGTGCGCGCGGTATCTGGGTTACCCACTTGCACAAATTGGCCAAGGATATCCACCGCCTCAATTCCATCCTCAGCGGTGCGCCGCTCAAGAGCTTGGTCGTTCAGATCAAACGCCACGAGAGCAATCAATATAATGTCCCGACCTATCACCGGATCGAGAAGGAACCGGAGGGCACCTCGCACGCTTATGATGTCGTCGAGCGTTTCGGACTGAAACTCGACCGCGTTGATGTCAACGATAAATAATCTGAAGCCATATCAAATAAACCCCCGGAGCATTTTGCTCCGGGGGTTTTCGGTTTTACCGGAAAAGCGGACAAGACCAGCCGCTGTAGATCGGCGGGAATCCGTTTCCGCCCATTTCTTCACCGGGTTCATCGTTATCGTCTGGGTCTCCATGACCTCCGGAGCCTCCATGACCTCCGGGGCCTCCGGGGCCTCCGGGGCCGCCAGGGCCGCCAGGGCCTCCGGGACCGCCAGGGCCTCCGGGACCGCCAGGGCCGTCAGGACCTCCGGGACCATCGGGGTCATTAGGGCCGAAAGGACCCCAAGGGTTGAACCTGCGGCAGCAGCAACAGCAGCAACAGTAGCAGCAGCGCGGGAAACAGTAGTGATGGTGATGATGGCAGGGATTCGGTCTCTTGTCTTTGCAGCAGCAAGGATCGTTGGGCCTTCTATCTCTGCATTGGATGCCTTGGCTGATAATCGGCATTCCTCCGCAGCAAACGGTGGGTTCGCGGAAAATCGGCATACCTCCGCAGCAGACAGTGCGGTTTTGATTGCAGCAATTAGCCATACAAATATCTCTCCCAAAATATTTGGCAGGCCTGCCGCTATATCATATGTGAACGCAGTAGAAAGGGATACAATCAATCAGTGTCGAGGGTGTTGGCATATCGGAGCGCATCACGGCCGTATTTTTTTCGGATACGGTCTTTTGTTTCCTCCAGTTCATGCATTTTTTCCCGTTTATAATCAGCTTGGGAAAACAGGGAAAGCTGTTCTTTGGCATCACAGGGGACGAGATTATGGGCGGTCACGGTGATTGACCGGATCAATTTTCCGTCGCGGTAATTTGCCGTGATGATCTCCATGGCGATCTCGATCAGTTCCTTGGTAATATCGGTGGGGTTTTTGGTCGGTTTTTGCCGGGAGATCGTATGAAACTGCGGATCCTTGAGCGCAACATTAACGGTTGTGCAGCGCATTCCACAGGCCCGCAGGCGTCCGGCGACCAGTTCACAGAGTTCCGTAACGCAGTTTCGCAGCTCCTGCGTCTTGGATAAATCATGGGGCAGGGTGGTGCCGTTACCGACCGATTTGACCTCGTGCGCATGTTCAAACGGAAGCACGGGGCTGTCATCAAGGCCGTTGGCAAAGTCGCAGGCAGCCGGACCGCCTTTTCCAAGCGTTTTATATAATAACTCACGGTCAGCCAGTGCGAGTTGTCCGATCGTGCGGATGCCGATTCTGCGCAGCGCTTCCGCAGCATTTCCCCCGATATAAATCATAGCATCGACCGGCAACTTCCAGACGATGTTGCGAAAATTTTCCCGAGTGATCACCGTGACCGCGTCCGGCTTTTTATAATCGCTGCCGAGTTTTGCAAAAATCTTATTAAACGAAACACCCACCGAGATAGTCAGCCCAATCTCGGATTTGATCCGTTTTCGCAGGGTTTCTGCGATATCCGGACCGGAGCCGAAGAGCTTTTGGCTGCCGGTGACGTCAAGCCACGATTCATCGACGCCGAACGGTTCGACCTGTTCGGTGTATTGCTGGTAGATGTCGTTGATTTTCAAATAGTATTTGTGATATTCTCCGTGTCTGGGCGGAACGAGCACCAGCCCGGGGCATTTTTTTCGTGCCTGCCAGATGGTCTCGGCCGTAACAACGCCGCTTTTTTTAGCCAATTCATTTTTTGCCAGAATAATGCCCGAGCGGGTTTGTTCGTCACCCGCAACCGCCATGGGAACGTCGCGGTACTGCGGATTGTGCAGACATTCGACGGAGGCGAAAAACGCATTGCAGTCGCAGTGCAGAATCACCCGATCACCCATCGTTTTTCACCTCCTTCGTCATTGCGAGGGGCTTCAGTCCCGTGGCAATCCAGACCGCGCGGTTAATCCGGATCGCTCGTTAATCTAGTTCGCTGGTTCATCCATACGCTTATTCTCTGGATTGCTTCGTCTGAGCGCGAGGCTCTGACTCGCGCTTTTCCTCTGCAAAGACGGAGCAAGGCCTCTTATGATTCATGGAAGGGTAATTTTTACTGAAGATCAAATTACGAATTTATTATAATGCAGTCAATGTCCTATATAACGGACACGTGTCCGCCGGACGTTTAGTCCGCTCTTTGCAGCACAATCACATGGTCGCCGAACCAGCGGTTGCGCGGCGGTGTCCAGCTGCCGTCCGCTTGCGGGGTGATTACACCGTAGTCCTCAGTTACCCCGGAGATCGGATAATAACGCATGGCTTTGTATTTCACATTCGGCTCGATGTTGGTAATCGTGTTCTCACCCCAGAAATCACCGCCGAAAAATGGGCAGAAAATTACACGGATTTCCCCGGGAATACCCGCGCAGAACATCCCGTCGAGATCGGTATAGGAGCAGGGCTTTTTAACCCACTCGGGATGCCGTTCAAACTTGTGCCACGGAAACTGCGTCAAAAATTTCTTGCTTTCACCGACCTGCTTGGAACCGGGCAGTTGATAGGCCTCCTGCCACGGGGTATCGCCCCAGGTGGCACCGTGCGGAGACGGGCCATAGGGTTTACCGATGCTGTTCAGCTGCCAGATGCCGTTTGCGCCGTAGGTGTGACCGCAGCAGCCCGTGAGCACATTGGCCCAAAAACAGTATCTCTGGATATCGGGCCCGCTCGAACCGCAAATGCCCTCGTAGTTGACTTCGGCGTCAATGACCGGCATTTTCTTGCGGTCGACTGCTGCTTTGACCTGTTTGATGGTCGGCAGCAGGGAGAGCGGCCCGGCGTGTCCGGTCTGGAGCATATCTAAATCGAGCAGGGTCTCATCCTCTAATTGCTCATGCCCGTTTTGGGTCGGGTGAATCGTAATCAGCCGCTTAAACGGGTCGTTTTCTTTGACATGGCGCGTCAATTCGGTCCATTCACGGCGGGCTTTTTGAATATATTGCTCATAGGTGATCTTGCCCGAGACTAGATCAGGGTCGTCATAAAACGCCATGTTGGCTTCGCCGGCGAGGCACCAGACGACCGGATAGGCCGCCCAGCGCGCAATCAGGTAATCCCAGTGCCTGCGGATGTTCTCAACGCCCGCGAAGCCCGTGAAAAAGCCCCAGCAGCCCACGATACAGGGTACGATGCCTTGTTCGATCAGATATTGAATCTTTTTATCAGCTGCATCAAAGTAGGCCGGATTGATCGCATTAAATTCCGGGTCCCACGGGAAACCCGCTTCGTTCGCGCCGCGCTCGTCGAACGGCTCCATGTCGGGATAAAGCCCCGCGATAATTTGAACCACCGAAAATCCCTTTTCGACGCGGTCGGCAGTCAGTGTTTTAAAACCGTCGGGCCAGTCGAGACGGGTCGTGAAGGCCATCCACCAAGTGTCTCCGAGCCAGAAAAAAGGCGTACCGTCCGCGTGTTCGAGGTATTTGTTGCCGTTGTTCTTTCGAATTGCACCGTGCAGATAGAGCGGATTCTTACCGATGTAGGGCGTTACTTCAACTTCACCCGTCACGCCGTTTAAGCCGGTATTTCCACCGTCGCTGCATTCCGTGACAAACCGATGTATCCCGATCATCGTCGAGCTGTACCGGATGCGCCAGATGTCGCTGCCCGCCCAAAAAGCCGAAACCTTTTTCATGCTGCCGTCGGGTGCGGTAAATACGGCAAACAAAGAGATTTCATTAAAAGGGCCTTGATATGTTCTCGCGGATTGCAAAGTGATTTCTGCGACTTGATTTTGATGGGTCCGGTACAAAAAAAATCCCTCCTGTGTTTTTGAACATCTTAAGCTCATTATAACAACCCTATATTTCTTTTTCAAGTCCGATTTATAAAGTGAAGTCCGTTTTATCGCCCACCTCCCGTGGTACTCTTAATCCCGTCATCAAAATTTGCTTCATCCGACTCACGGCGACAAAATGAGCGCTGCGGCGGTGGTATGACGAAATAGGGGGATTATCGGGATGAAAAAAGCCATAACGGTATTTCTGATTTTATGCCTGTTGCTTTCGGGATGTGTTCAGGCTGCATCGTCACAATCTCAAAATACAACGTTTTCGAATAAACAGGTCATGTCATCAGTGCCGGAAAGTGTGCTTCCTTCCGAAAATTCACTTGCGCAAAGCCGGACGTCTCACGATTCAAACTCGCAGTCCACACAGACGGATATAGGGTCAACCGAGAGCGGTTTTTGGATTCGTTTTTTAGATGTCGGACAGGCTGACAGTGCACTGGTCATGTGCGGCGGAAAATATATGCTGATTGACGGCGGGAATGCCGCGGACAGTAATTTGATCTATGCTTGCCTGAAGGATGAAGGCGTTGAGACGCTGGACTATATCATCTGTACACACGGTCACGAGGATCATGTCGGCGGACTTTCGGGCGCTCTCAACGCCTGCGGGGTTCAAACCGTTCTGTCGTCGTGCAAAAATTACGATTCCGAAGCTTTCCGCAATTTTTTAAAATATGTTGAACAGGCAGGCGCTCAAATTACGATCCCCGAAGTCGGAGACGAATATGCGCTTGCTGATGCGGTATTCACGATTTTATCCCCATCGAAGCAATATGAGGATGAAAACAATAACTCCATCGTGTTTCGGTTGGTTTATCAAGATACCTCATTTTTATTCATGGGCGACGCCGAGCGGGAAGCTGAAGCGGATATTCTCGACAGGGGATTTACGCTCGAGTCTGATTTCATCAAGATCGGACACCATGGCAGCGAAACCTCGACCTCATATGTGTTTTTGCGCGAGGTGATGCCCCAATATGCCGTCATCTCCGTCGGCAAGGACAATTCCTACGGTCACCCGGATGAAGCGGTGTTGAGCCGCCTGTACGACGCCGATGTCAAAGTATTTCGTACCGATCAAAACGGTGATATCCTTGTTGAGAGCGACGGGAAAACGCTGCACATATCCGCGGCAAAGAACACCACAGGATCGTCCCTTGCGGCGGTTTCGGTTGGAAAGACCTCCTCAGCAGCCGAGACCGGCGGTTATATCGGCAATATCAATACCAAAGTGGTGCATCTGGCCTCGTGCGGCAATCTGCCCGCTCCGGAGAACCGAGTATATTTTGCGACGCTCGAAGCGGCACTGGCACAGGGATATACACCCTGCGGGAATTGTCTTCCCGATACGGCTGCATCGGCGCAAAGCAGCGCAAAAACTTCTTCTTCGGAGACGCCGGTGATCAACACCGGGCAGACCGTCTTTATCGGAAATAAAAACACCAAAGTGGTACATTTGCCGACTTGTTCCTTTCTGCCCGATGAACAAAACCGCGTCTATTTCCAGACATATCAGGAGGCCGTCGCCGCAGGATACCGCGCCTGTCAGAAGTGCCATCCGGACAGATGAGCTTCTTTATAATGTAAAAATATTGAAAATAAAACGGGGATGTGGTATGATGGATTTATCATAAGGAAAGGCACATCCGAATATATTCACCCGGATTCCGGGGAATAGAAATAAGAATAAAACTCCCGCCGTTTGCAAATTGCAAACGGCGGGGTTATTTGCTGTCCCGATGTCTTTGCTCTTGCAATATTTTCGATTATATGTTATAATCCGAAAAATTCTATCAATAACAT
The DNA here is from genome assembly GCA_035380125.1 of Oscillospiraceae bacterium. Lineage (NCBI taxonomy): Bacteria > Bacillati > Bacillota > Clostridia > Eubacteriales > Oscillospiraceae > Oscillospiraceae bacterium. Next base: position 90,788 of record DAOSWV010000007.1, on the reverse strand, counting down.
GGATAAGAGAATGGACTTTTCAAAAAGGAAGGACTCTATGAATAATACAATTCGGAAAAGATCAATCAATGAGGCAGCAGGAAAACAAAAAGCGGACAAGGTATTCAAGAATGCGCGGGCGGTCAACGTTTTTTCCGGCGAGATTCTGAAGGCCGATATCGCGGTTTGCGGTGATACGATTGTGGGCGTCGGTGCTTATAAAGGTGAAACCGAGATTGATCTCGGCGGTAAAATTGTCATCCCGGGGCTGATTGACGCGCATCTGCACCTCGAATCCGCAGCGGCCAGGCCCGAAGAGACCATATTGCTATGTATGAAGAGCGGGACACTCGGGTTTATCGCCGATCCGCATGAAGCCGCAAACGTCTCCGGCTGCGTGGGCATCGACTATATGCTTGACGCGACCGCCAACTTGCCCGCAGACGTGTTTATGATGATCCCATCCTGCGTACCATCCATCCCGTCCGAAGATAACGGCGGTATTCTCGACGCCGAGATGATGAAAAAATATTTCGACAATCCGCGCGTTTTGGGGCTTGCCGAGGTGATGGATATTCCGGCCGTTATCAATGGGGATAAGGCCATGGCCGACAAACTGAAACTGTTTTCGAACCGTATTATTGACGGACATGCCGGGGAAAAGGACGATAAAGAGATTGCCGCCTGCCGGGTGGCGGGCATTGAGACCGACCACGAGTGCTGTGATATCGACTCAGCCATCCGCCAGCTGCGCACGGGTTTTTGGGTGTTGATTCGGGAGGGCAGCGCGGCGCATAATCTCGAGGCAATTGTAAAGGGAATTCTCGATAAGAATCTGCCGACGGAGCGGTTTTGCTTCTGCACGGACGATAAGCACATCGCCGATATCAAGCGCGAAGGCCATATCATCGCCAATATCCGAAAAGCGGTTGCGCTGGGCATGGATCCGGTTACGGCAGTTAAAATGGCTACGATCAATCCTGCGGCCTGTTACGGACTGAAAGAGATCGGCGCAATCGCACCGGGCAGGAAAGCCAATTTTATCGTCGTCGAGGACTTAAAAGATTTTAAAATCCGGGACGTTTATTATCATGGAGAGCACATTTCAGATACCTCAGCGAAAAATAAGCAGGTGCCGACGGCATTGAAAAAGACAATCAATATCGCCAAAGTCAGCGCTTCGCAGCTTCGTCTTGAGGGTTCGGAACAAAAGGTGCCGGTCATTTGCCTCGTTCCGGGTCAGATTCTGACCGAGCGCGAAGATGTCGTTTTGCCTTGTAACGACGGCATTTTTATCCCTGACCGAATTTATAATAAAGTCGCTGTGTTCGAACGGCATAAGGCCACGGGAAAAGTCGGAGTTGCCGCACTAAAAGGCTTTGGCATTGAGAACGGCGCAATCGCCTCGACTGTGGCACACGATTCCCATAACCTGATCGTCGCCGGAGATAATGACCGCGATATGCTGCTTGCGGTATCGATGCTGATCGAGAAGCAGGGCGGGTATGTACTCGTAAAAAACGGCAAAGTCATCAACGCGGTCGGGCTTGAGATTATGGGCCTGATGCCGATGGCAGATGCGGATTTTGTGCAGAATGAAATTGCCCGATTGAAAAAAAACGCCCATCAAATGGGCGTAAATGCGGACATCGATCCGCTGGTGACTTTGTCGTTTTTATCGCTGCCGGTGATCCCCGAATTGCGCATCACCACCAGAGGGCTATACGACGCCGTCCGAGGCATGTATTTGTAGGGGCGGATATCATCCGCCCGCATGTATACTTATTCTGAATATTGAGTATGCGCGGATTTGTTTTCGGGCGGATATTATCCGCCCCTACATTGTTTTACAAACTTTTCTGAATCCGGTTGCCGAAACCGAGGCGACTTTGGTGCCCAGCTCGTCCGTGATCTCGACAATAAAATAACAGGTGCTCTTGCCGTCTTTGATGCAGTTCGCTTCTGCGAACAAGGTCTTGCCTTTGGCGACGTTCAGATAGGCGATCTGTGAAGTCAGCGACTGAGTCATCACCCCTCCGATATTGGCGGCGACTGCAAACGTGAAATCGGCCAGTGTGAAGATCGCACCGCCCATGACCGTGTTTGCCGCGTTCAGGTGTTTTTCTGTGACGTCAAGGCGGCATTTGGCATAATTGGGTGCGGCCTCGAGTATTTCGATGCCGGTTGTCTCGACGGCGTAGATGTCGGCTTTAAAAAAGTCCTTGGCTTTTTGCAGATAATCCATTATGATGTTCCTCTAATCAATATATTTTTTCAAAAATCCTTCGACCGCTCTGCCGTAGCCCTCGGGGTCGACGCAGCAGGCTTCGGCGTGTTTTGCGCCCGGGACGATCAATTTTTCTTTGGGCCCCATCGTTGCGGCATAGACCTTATCGATCATAAATGCGGGGACAAAATCGTCATCAGCCCCGTGGATAAACAACATCGGAAGATAATTCTTATTTAACTGTTTGACGGCGCTGGCCTGCCAAAATCCCCATCCTCCGCGGATTCGGCAGACGAGATTTGAGTATTGCAGAATCGGGAAGGGGACGATGTTGAAGAACGTCTTCATGCAATAGCCGAACTGTTCTGCCGCCGAGGTATAGCCGCAGTCCTCAATAATTGCCTTGACGTTGTCGGGCAGTTTTTCGCCGGAGGTCATCATCACGGTTGCAGCGCCCATGCTGATCCCGTACAGCACGATTTCGCAGCGGGGATTTTCCGAGACCAGCAGATCAATCCATTTGATGATATCGAGCCGGTCTTTCCAGCCCATACAGATCACATTGCCCTCGCTCTTGCCGTGTCCGCGCAAGTCGGGCATCAAAATGGAGAATCCGGTTTTATAAAAGTGCTTTGCCAGCTGCCGGTACATCAGATGATCGCCGCCGTAGCCGTGCACCATAATCACCTGTCGTTTTGCGCTGTTGTCTCCGAGTTGATAAGCGCGCAGCGTCAGACCGTCATAAGAGGTGATTTCGCGTTCTTTGCGCGTTTCGAATATCTCAGCCCATTCAGAGTCGGAGTCTTGCACAAACACATTCTGCGCCGGGCATTCCTGCGGAACCGTCTCAGAATCCTCTGAGGGTTGATTATTAAAATTGATGCGGTCATATTTACGGTTGAGCGCATGGTTATAGAGTAAATTTCCGAGCGCCAGACCCGGTACGATCGTAACGCCTGCCAGAATTCCGAGACAGCTGTGCACAATCAGTTTTCCCGTCGGAACTTTTTTCAATTCCATAATCGCTTTCTCCATCCTCATTGCAATCTTATGTATGGGTCTATCTTCTTCTGCGGCAGCGTCTTTCGGACAAAAACCGAAGGATGACAAAAATTAAAGCCCCGCAGATCAAAACCGCCCAAAACGGCGGAATTATAATTGCGATAATCACGCCGCCTGTAATTCCCACAGAGATCAAAACCCCGCTTTTCAAATCCAGCATAAGAATTCCTCCAAACATAACCTATGGTTACATTTTATTTATACCAAAGTATATGTCTGCAGGAAAACGGGTGTTAACCAAGAATGCTGACCCCCTTGCGTTCCGGTTTTGTGCGAATAACGTGATAACCCAGAAATATGAGATCACTTTCGCAGGGGGTATTCGGCTTTTCGAACATCGCAAACGCGGACGGACCGCTGCCCGAGAGTCCGAAGCAGATCGGGAAATACTGTTTTACGGCTGAAAAAGCTTTATCAAAAAGACCGCCGTACAGGGGCAGAAAATCATTGTGGACGCTGCGGCGCAGGGATCTAAAGTCGGATGTATCCGGTGTTGCGGGTTCGGGTTTTTCATTCGGAAACCGGCGATCATATTCAGAAAACATCTGCGCCGTGCCGGATTTGGTATCTTTAGAGAATATTAATAATTCACAGTCCGGAATCGGCAAAAGCGGTTGAACCTGTTCGCCGGCACCGGTTACCAGAGCGGTAGATCCGACGATGCAGAACGGAATGTCCGCACCGACGCCGAAACCGATTGCACACAGTTCCCGCAGCGAAAGCCCCGTGCAAAATAATTCATTCAAACAACATAATACCGCCGCACCGTCCGCGCTGCCGCCGCCGAGTCCCGCAGCTGCGGGAATGTGTTTTTCAATATCGATGCGCAATCCCGAATTTATAATACCGACAGCTCGGAAAAACGCGTTGGCGGCAGAGACGGTGATGTCGCTGTCGCCGAAGGTTCCCGTTCCGGGGGTGATCAAGCCGTCGTTGGTGCGGGTGAGGGTCACACGGTCACAAAGCGAAACGCTTTGCATCACCGAATGCAACTCATGGAGACCGTCGGCGCGTTTGGACAGGATCGAAAGCGATAAATTCAATTTTGCGAACGCAAGCGCCCCGATGGAGTTGTTCAAACAGACCCACACCTTTTATCAAAAAAATGATTAATATATTTATAAAACGGCTTGTTAAAAACAATTTTTTTGCGTTTTTAACGTAAACGAGCATATCATGAAAGGCAAAAAAAGTCAAGGTTGAAAATTGCTTGGAACTATGATAGAATACCTGTAATGAATGTCTTTGGAGGACAATATGGAGCAGTATTACGAACAAACCGTGCAAAGAAAACCGACAGCCGGAGAAAGAATAATGGCTGTGTTTGTATGGATCGGTGCCGTCATTATTGCCGCTGCCGGATTTTATCTGATGGTGTTCAAATATCCGCAATACGGCGGCACATTGTTGGCATTGATTTTTATGCTCATGGTTATCATGCTCGCGGTGTTGTACACTAAACGGCTGAGTCCCGAATTCTGCTACGAGTTCATCGAGGGAAATATCAACATTGATAAAATTCAAAAAAAAGGCGTTCGTGCTACGTTAACACGAATTGATTTTACACGCATCACCTCTTTCGGGCGATATACACCCGCCAAGAAACGCGAATACAAACCCTATCGCGTCTTCAGCGCCTATACCGGCAGTACCAAGGAGCTCTGGTATACGGTTTGCTTGGCCGATCGGGGCAGAAGAGACATGGTGATCTTTGAACCGGATGAACAGATGTTGGAACTGATCAAACGGACGCTGCCGATTCAACTGCGTCTGGCCGTGTTCGGAAAGGGAAAAGAGACCACGCCGTAAAAAGGGGGTCGTCACGTTGAAATTGCTCACCGCTTCCCAGATGAAAAACGCGGAGCTGCTCGCCGACTGCGAGGGGCTCTCTCAAGCCGTGCTGATGGAAAATGCGGCAAGGGCAGCTGCAGAATCGATTCATCAGCGTGTTGAACCCCGTAAAACAGTTGTGGTCTGCGGAAACGGCAACAACGGCGGAGACGGTTTTTTGTGCGCCTTATACCTTGCTTTGGCGGGATTTGAATGTTCGGTTATTTTGGGGCGGGGAAATCCGGGAACAGCGGCCGCTCAGCTGGCATTTGACAAAATCGGAGACAGGCTTGAAATTTTGGATTTTCGCGGAGACGAAGACGGTGCAACCGAGTTGATCTGTTCGGCGCAGGTACTTGTCGATGCGGTGTTCGGAATCGGCTTTCACGGCGAAACGGATGAAAAGACGGCGCGTCTGCTTGGAATCATGAATTCCTCGCACGCGCTGAAATTTTCTCTCGACATCCCGTCGGGCTGCCGCGCAGACGACGGAAGTGTCGATAAAAGCGCTTTTCGTGCTGATGTGACCATTGCGTTCGGGGCCTGTAAACCCGCGCATTATATCTGCCCGTCGGCTCAAAAATGCGGCGAAGTCGTTTTGGCAGATATCGGCATCAAACCGGAGATTTTCGAACAGTACGGAACCATCGAACTGACCGACGCGGCTTATATCAAAGAGCGGTTTCCCCTGCGTGAAAAATACACCCATAAAGGCGATTTCGGGCGCACGCTTGTATTGGCGGGTCAGCCGGGGATGTGCGGTGCGGCGAAACTGGCCGCAAAAGGCGCATCCAAGGCGGGTTCGGGCTTGGTTGAATTGTTTTCCGACAAGCGTATCGGCGGTGCAATTGCCGCTGATCTGACCATACAGATGACAAATTTTTATACGACCGATGCTTATGACACGATGGGCTACGGGCACATCGATGAGCGCGGTGCGCAAAGCATCTATGAACAGGCCAAACGGGCGACGGCACTTGTGGCCGGATGCGGATGGGGCAGCGGCAGCGACCGGGCCGATATCATCTTTGAACTGGCCGACCGCACCGATATTCCGATGGTGCTTGATGCCGACGCACTCAATTCCATCGCCGAATACCGCGAATTGCTTGCCCAGTACGGAAAACGTCTGATATTGACGCCGCATCCCGGCGAATTTTCCCGCCTGACCGGCATTCCGCTGGTCGAGTTACTGGAGAAAAAGCTCGAAGCGGCGCTGGATTTTGCAGGCCAAAACGATGTGACACTGCTGTTAAAAGGCGCGGATACGATCATCACCGACGGCGAGCGGATCTGCGTGGTTTCGGCGGGCAGTCCGGCGATGGCCAAAGGCGGCAGCGGCGATGTGTTAGCCGGCGTGATCGGCGGATTTGCGGCGCAGGGCGTCGAACCATTTGACGCAGCCTGTCTCGGTGCGTGGTGCTGCGGAAAGGCCGGGGAATACGCCGCAGAAAAATACTCCGTCACCGCCGCCGACGCCACCAACACCCTCGAAATGCTCTCTCAGGTGTTCTTGGAACTGGAGAATTAGATTACATATTTACAGCGATTCACCCAAAGGTGTTTTCGCGCCTTTTTCATCCCATAAAATGGATTCCAATCAAATCAATAAAAGGAGAAACATCATGAAAAAGTTCTTCGCAATTCTGACTTGCCTTGCACTGCTGTCGGCAATCCTGCCGCTGACCCTGTCTGCCGCCGGAGTCCTGATCGACGCTTCAAATTTTCCGGATCCCGTTTTTCGGCAATATGTTCAGCAGTTCGACCTCAACAAGGATGGCACGCTTTCTGAAAAGGAATGCGCGGCGGTCACGACGATTTCTCTCAATGAAATTACGGACGGAACGGTGATGTCGCTTGAGGGGATAAAAAACTTTATGCAACTTGAGCGGATTTGGTGTTATGGCAATAACCTGACGGAATTTGATCTCTCTGGGTTGACACAGTTACTATATGTCAACTGCTCGGATAACAACCTTGAGTCATTGAATCTCTCGGGATGTATAGCGCTGACGGGTTTGTATTGTGAGTATAATCAATTGAGTGAGATCAATGTCTCGGGCTGCGTGTCGCTTTCCGAAATCGAATGCAGCAACAACCGACTCGATCAGCTCAATCTCTCGGAGGCGGGAGAATTACAGCGCTTGTCTGCGTTTCAAAACAACATCTCCGCACTTGATCTGAGCGCGAACAGCAAACTTCAGTCCTTTTCTTTATCCTCGCAGATCGTCACCGCGCAGAAGACTGAACAGGGCGGTAAGTGGACGGTCGATCTCGGCACTTTGGTCGGGAAAGATAATCTAAGCAAGATCATCTCCTGCAGCAGCGGGACGCTGGATACCGCGACGGGCATTCTGTCCTTTGACAGTGAGCCGTCGGAATTCACTTATACATTTCTCACCGGGGCCGCTCCGGACCTCTCGGTGAAAGTATCGCTTTACAAAGGCGGCGCACCGGTCATCACGGCCAACAATCTCACGATTATTCAGCGCGATACCGCGTTTGACCTGAAATCCGAACCGGGGTTGAATCTGCGCGCGATCGATCCCGAGGACGGTGATCTGACCGATCAAATTCAAGCACATGTCAAGGTCATATCGTCTTACACGGCGGAATCGGGTGTAAATGCGGTATATGACACGATTCAGGCGGTCGACACCCGAACACTCGGGCGCTATACTATAACTTACACCGTGACCGACGGTGACGGAAACACCGCTTCGCTGAACGTGTATGTGTATGTTCAAAATAATTCGATAACCTCCCCGGCGCTGACCAGCTCTGAGATTTCGGTCGTCAACAGCGATCTCCGGGACATAAGCGATACCCAGACATCGCTGATCAGCGATGTCTCGGCTTTGAGTCAAACGACTTCGATGGTCGATGTTTCATCGCCGACGATGGGTGCGCAGAATTCAGGCGTCACAGTGGTACTGGTTCTCATGATAGTCTCGGCAGCCGCTGTTTTCTTAATCGTCAAACGCCGAGCAAAAGCCGGATGATACGACAATAGCCGACAATAAAGTCACACAAAAAGCGAGGATTTCACCTCGCTTTTTCTGTTTTGTGACAAAAATCACATAATCACAATAAATGTTAAGATATTACTATTTTTATCTTGATTGCCGTGCTTGCATATGGGGGCGAAATGCGGTATAATAGGGTCACGGTGGGTTAAATAGGTGAGCCGAGGTTGAAAGTGGTGAAAAAACCGCTCGAAACGGACACTTTGCCGTCGAAATTATACGAGAGGAGGAAGGACCTTGCTGATCGGCAGTTTTACGTACAATATCGACGATAAAGGCCGGTTGTTCGTGCCCGCGAAGTTTCGCGAGGAGATGGGTGAGTCCTTCGTCATTCTCATGGACGGCGACTCCGGGTGTCTGGCGGGATATTCCGCGGTGACTTGGGAGCGCGTAAAAGAGAACATCGAGAGCATGCCCAGAGACGTGCGTCTCGGAATGCGCGACATCTTTCGTTTCGCCATCGAGGTCACACCGGACAAGCAGGGACGCGTCACCATATCCCCGGAACTGCGCAAATTGGCGGGTCTCGAGGAAAAAAGCGAAGTCGTCATCATCGGCGCGATGAACTACATCGAGATCTGGAGCAAAGCCAAACTGCCCGAAGCGGGACCGTTCAAGATTCCGGGCAACATCGGGTTATAAAAATGGAATTCAACCACTACAGCGTGATGCTGGATGAATGCATCGAAGGGCTTGCAATCAAACCGGACGGCGTCTACGTCGACGCCACAGCGGGGGGCGGCGGACACTCGGAGCAGATTGCAAAGCACCTGACGACGGGTCGCCTGATTGCGATAGATCGTGACCCGGAGGCGGTGAAGGCGGCAAGTGAGCGGCTTTCAAAATACAACAGCGCAAAGGTTTACCATGACCGTTTCAGCCGGATGGCAGGGCTGCTTTCCGAGCTTGACATAGACGGCGTCGACGGAATCCTGATCGATTGCGGGGTATCGTCACATCAACTCGACGAAACGGGGAGGGGTTTTTCTTACAAAAACGAAGCAGAAGCTGACATGAGGATGGATCAAACGAGGGGTTTGTCCGCGCGGGAGGTTATCAACACCTATAAAAAAGAAGATCTCGAGCGGATATTTTACGAGTATGGAGAGGAACGTTATTCAAGAAGGATCGCCGCGGCGATCTGCGAGGTTCGGGCCAAGCGGGAGATAAAGACGACCACCGAGCTGGCGGATATTATAAAGAACGCCATGCCGGCTGCCGCCCGAAGCGAAAAAGGACATCCCGCCAAACGGTGCTTTCAGGCCCTCAGAATTGAGGTCAACGACGAGTTGGGAGAGCTCGCCGCAGGCATGGAAGCCGGATGGCAAAAATTAAACCACGGGGGCCGGATGGTCATTTTGACCTTCCACTCACTCGAGGATCGGATGACAAAGCGGTTTTATAAAGACAAAATCACCGATTGTATCTGTCCTCCCGAATTTCCGATTTGCGTATGCAATCACCGGGCAGAAGGCAAATTGATCACAAAGAAACCCATGCTGCCGTCTCAGAAGGAATTAGACGAGAACCCGCGTTCGCAGAGCGCAAAGCTGAGAATTATAGAGAGATTATAAAGTAAAGAAAGATAAAAATTCACGGGCACAAAATAAGGGATTAAAAGAAGAGAGGAATGGTCTGCCATGGCACAATACGACAATCTCGCGTACGACTTTTCGCGGTTTGACCGCGAGGCGCGTCAGCGCAGGCAAGCCGAGGCTGCCAAAAAGACCATTCAAGCGGACTTTACGCCAAAGTCCGCTGCGGACATTACACTAAAGCCGGTCAAAAAACCCACCTTGAAAACGCAGGTCTCCGAAATCCGGGGCATGGATGCATCAATCAGCCGGCTGCGTATGTCGAAGATCGCCAAGGTTTTTACGGCATGTATCGTGTTGATGATCATGTTCGGCGTAGTGGTTTACAACCAAGCAAAACTGAACGAGGTCAATCGAGAGATCACGCGTACAACCGCGAAGATCCAACAGTTAAAAACCGACTATCAGGAAATGAATCGGGAGCTTGAAGAACGGGTCAATATCCGCACCGCTGAAGACGTAGCCAAAAACGAATACGGCATGACGCCGATCAGCAGCGATCAGGTGAATTACATTACATTACCGGTTGAAGAAGCTGAAACCGGACTGCGCAGTGAAAACGGCATTTTTGCCACAATCGGCAGGTTCTTTGAGCAGGTCGCGGCATATATCAGCGGGAACTGAAATAAAATTAAAATTGAACTGAACATGGAGCCGACATCGGAAAGTGTCGGCTTTCATTTTAGAAACAGGGGCAAGTTTGTTGTGTGGAAGAAGTTTCATTTGACCAAACTATAAAATTTGAATTGAAACCTTGTCGCTGTTATTATAAAATAAATAACGCCTGAAAGGCGTCAACTCTTGCGAAAGGCGGCCAAAGGGATGGGCGGCGAAAAACAAGTGTCAAAAACAGAATTACCGGTCAGCGGCAGCAGTCCGAAAATGAAAAGGCGGCTGATTATTCTCGGCATCATCATCTGTGCGGTTATCGCGCCGGTGCTGGTGGCCAGTTTATTTAATATCCAATTTCTCGCCACCCATAACGGAAAGAGTTATGCACAGCTTGCTCTTGAAAACCAACTGAAGGACTATACCATCACGCCGATACGCGGAACGATATACGACCGCAATTACAAAGTGCTTGCGCAAAACGCCACCTGTTGGATGCTGGACCTGTATCCGTCGGAGATCCGAAAACTCGACGACGGAACCGCGGAAGGTTCGCAAAAAGCGGAGACACTGCGCAATCTTCTGGCAGACAACCTCTCGGTCATCCTTGATATGGATCGCGAAACGGTATATAACTATACTCAAAAAAATGTCAGCTATGTCTGCGTCAAGCGCAAAATCGAAAAAGAGCAGGCCGATCAGATCAGTGCATTCATTGCCGACAACAAACTCAGTTGTATTTCACTTGCAACAGATACCAAACGTTATTATCCCTACGGCAATTTTGCGGCAACGCTGCTCGGTTTTACCGGTACGGACAATCAGGGTCTGTACGGTGTGGAATTATATTATGATGAATTGCTGAAAGGAACGCCGGGACGCATTATCAGTTTAAAAAACGGTATCAACGTCAACATGCCCTCTGAATACGAGACGACGATTGATGCGGAGGACGGCGCCAGTTTGGTGCTTACCATCGACGAGGTGGTGCAGCTTTATCTCGAAAAGCATCTCGAAGCCGCGGTAGAGGATCACAACGTCACCAACCGGGCTGCCGGCATCATCATGGATGTCAATACCGGTGCAATTCTGGCGATGGCGACAAAAGGGGATTATAATCCGAACGAGCCGTTTACCATCGACAGCGAAGAAATTCGCGAAGAACTCACAAAACTGGATCCTGATAAATACAAAGCGGCTTTGAGCGTGGCGCAAAACGACCAGTGGCGCAACAAAATAACAAGCGAGGTCTATGAACCGGGCTCTGTCTTTAAAATTATCACCGCAGCGTCAGCGCTTGAGGAAGGTGTGGTGGATCTCGACGATACATTCACCTGCAACGGATATCTTCAGGTGGCCGACCGGCGTATCAGCTGTTGGAAGGCAGGAGGGCACGGAGTCCAAACTTTCGGCGAAGCGTTGGGGAATTCCTGTAACGTCGCGTTTATGCAGATCGGCGCACGACTCGGGGCAACCAAGTTCATGGAATATTATGAGGCTTTCGGGCTTACCGAAAAGACCGGCATTGATCTGTCGGGCGAAGAAATCGGCATCGCGCATGACGTTGAAGAAATGGGTCCGGTGGAATTGGCGGTATCGTCATTCGGTCAGACCTTTAAAGTCACCCCGCTGCAAATGATCACGGCCGTCTCGGCAGTTGCAAACGGCGGCAATTTGATGCAGCCCTATATTGTCAAGAGCGTCGTCTCCGCAGACGGCGTAGTCCAACAGACCACAACGCCCACGGTTCGGCGCCAGGTGATTTCGGAGGAGACCTCCGATACCATGTGTGAATTGCTTGAACAGGTGGTCAGCTCGGGCACCGGGCGAAACGCCTATGTGGCCGGATATCGGGTGGCCGGTAAAACCGGTACGTCCGAAAAAATTGACCTTTATGACGAGGAAGGCAACAAGCTCAACGAGGTCATCGCCTCGTTCTGCGGATTTGCTCCGGCGGATGACCCGCAGATTGCCATTTTGGTCATCCTCGACCAGCCGCACAGCTTTTCCAATTTCGGCGGTCAGATTGCAGCGCCGTTAGTGGCTGACATTCTCGGCGATGTTTTGCCGTATTTGGGCATCGAGCCGATTTATACCGAAGAAGAGCTTGCAAATCTCAGCGTCACTACGCCGGATGTCACCGGTAAGAGCAAGTCGGCAGCCGACAAGACGCTGACCAACAAGGGCTTGAAGATGCAGGCGGTCGGAAGCGGCGATACCGTGTTATATCAGGTGCCTGCGGCGGGCAGTTCCATTCCGAAGGGCGGCACGGTTGTCGTGGCCTTCGGCAGCGACTCGGTCAAAACGGTCGTTGTGCCCGATCTGACCGGCGATTCGGTCGGAACAGCCAACAGCAAGCTGACCAACCGGGATTTGAACATTTCAATTGTCGGTGCGCGTGCGGGCAGTTCCGAAGCGATTATCGCCTCCCAGAGCCCTGCGGCCGGAACCGAAGTGGAAATCGGAACAGTCGTTGAAATTCGCTTGCGTTATACCGACAGTGTGGAGTAAAATAGAATAAGGACGAATTCCGAAAGAACCTGCGAAAGGATGATCATAAGAATGCGGCTGTATCAATTATTGGAACGCGTGGATGTATTGTCGGTCTGCGATGACGGCGAGATCACCAGCATTGTCAGCGATTCACGCAAAGTCTGCCCGGGAGATCTGTTTGTGGCCATCAGCGGAATCCATTTCGACGGTCACAACGCCTGTGCCGAGGTACTGCAAAAGGGCGCGGCGGCGGTCGTCGTCGAGCGCGATTTGGGCCTGCCGCATCAGGTGATCGTCAGTGATACAAGGGCGGCTTTAAACAAACTCATCGCCGCTTATTACGAATACCCCAGTGAACGATATAAACTCATCGGTGTGACCGGCACGAGCGGCAAGACCAGCACGACGTTCATGGTCAAAGCGATGCTGGATCGTCTCGGAAAAAAGACCGGCCTGATCGGAACGGTCAAATGCATGGCCGGCAGCCGGGAATTTCCCGCAGACCAGACGACCCCCGAACCCGAGGAACTGCAGCGCCTGTTCAAGCTGATGGCGGTCGAGGGCTGCGAATATGTTGTCATGGAGGTCAGTTCGCAGGGCATTGCGCAGGGTCGGATCGACGGCTGCCGTTTTGAAGCGGCGGCGTTTACGAATTTTTCGCAGGATCATCTGGATTACCATGGCAGCATGCAGGCCTATCTGAATGCCAAAAAGCCGCTGTTCGCATTGGCGAAGACGGCCGTTTCAAACGCGGATGATCCCAAAGGTGTCGAAGGTATGGAATTGTTCGCGGGCAAACCGCTTTTTATCTCGGCAAAGGGAAAAGGTGCGATGAACGCATCCGATGTCGAATGCAATATTCAGGGTACGCAGTTTAATTTGGAATACAACAGCGAAAAGCGGCATATCAAAGTTCCGGTATTGGGCAGTTTTACGGTCTATAACGCAATGACGGCGGCGGCGCTGCTGGTACAGTGCGGGTTTGGATTTGACGAGGTCTGCCGATCCTTCGGTGCGGTTTCGACGGTACCCGGACGGCTTGAGATCATTCCGACCGGCAGGGATTTTACAATTTTGCTGGATTACGCACACAAACCCGACGCACTTGAAAAGGTCCTCAAAACCGTACGGAGTTTCTCGACGGGGAGAGTAGTTGTGGTGTTCGGATGCGGCGGCGACCGCGATAAGCTCAAACGCCCGCTGATGGGTAAAATCGCAGAGGAACTGGCCGATTTTGTCTATGTCACCTCCGATAATCCGCGCCATGAAGACCCTGAGGCCATTATCCGGGAAATTATTGACGGAATGAAACAACCCAAAAAGCGCAAGGTTATCTGTGACCGGCGCGAGGCCATCAGAACCGCAATTTTGGAACATCAGCCCGGTGACGTCGTGATTTTAGCCGGCAAGGGTCACGAGACCTATCAAAAAGTCGGCGATTCGGTGCTGCATTTCGATGAGCGTGAAGTCGCGGCGCAATTCCTGAGTTTATTATAATAAGGGGCAGATCCGATGAACAATACACTTTTAATTGGAACGGGCGCTCTGATCGCCTTTATCATCACCTGGCTGTCCGGGTATTTTATGATTCCCTGGCTGCATAAAATTAAGTTCGGCCAGCCGATCAAGGAAATCGGTCCGACCTGGCACGAAAAGAAGCGCGGAACGCCGACGATGGGCGGCCTGATGTTCATTTTAGCGGCGATTGTCGCTTTGATCGTGACGATGATTGCGACCGGCGGAGCCAATGATACTTACGGATCTGCCGAAGCCGTTGAGAGCGTCAATTTGAAATTGATCTGCGGCTTGGTCATGGCCTTGTTCTTTACATTCTGCGGATTTTTGGATGATTACGCCAAGGTCTCGAAGCAAAATAACGCGGGGATTTCCGGTTGGCAGAAAATCTTTTTACAGACACTTACGGCGGTGGCCTATCTTTCGACAATGGAATTGCTGGGCCTTTCCGACACCTTGCTTTGGGTGCCGTATGCGGGTTGGTTCGACATCGGGTTTTGGTATTATCCTTTGATGATCGTGCTGATCGTGGGAACGGTGAACGCAGTCAACATCCACGACGGTATCGACGGCCTCAGTTCAACCACCACGGCGATTTCCTCCGCTGCTTTTTTAGTGATTTTTTCGGTGCTTCACGCATTCGGTGGGCAGGTTTGGGCAGCGATCATTTTGGGCTGCTGTCTGGGCTTTTTAATACATAACCACAATCCCGCAAAGGTCTTTATGGGGGATCTAGGCAATCACTTTTTAGGCGGCGCAATCATCACAATGGCTTTTTATTTAGGAAAACCGCTGCTGTTGATTCCGATCGGCATTGTCTATTACATCGATATGCTGTCGGTCGTTTTACAGGTGGCTTCGTTCAAACTCACCGGTAAGCGGATTTTTAAGATGAGCCCGATTCATCACAGCTATGAGATGAGCGGTTGGAGCGAAAACAAGATCGTACTCTTATTCTCTGTCATCGGATTGGTCGGCGCAGTCGTAGGGGTGGTTCTCGCAATCAATGGGTAAAGTTAAAAATCAAAATCTGTGAAAGGTCATTCATAATCATGCAGAGGACAGGTCAGAATACGCCCTCGGTGCGAACGCCCTCGGGGCAACCGCACACGGTGCGGGGAAATCTTCGCACCATACAGGCGCCGAAAAAGAAGTCGTTTTTCTTCGGCATTGCCGCAAGGGGCTATTTTGACATGCCTTTTTTCTTTCTGATCATCATTTTATTGGCGTTGGGACTGGTGATGCTGTATTCGGCCTCAAACGTCTATGCGCTCCAACACGAGGGAAGCAGTGCATTTTATGTGATGCGCCAGCTGCGGTTCGCCATTTTCGGCGTGTTGTTTATGATGTTGATCTCTTATATCAACTACAACGCGCTCAAGCGTTTTGCTTGGATTTTTTATCTGATCGGACTTGCGCTGCTGGTTGTGGTTTTATTCATGCCGGCAAGAAACGGCGCACATCGGTGGATCTATATCGGCAGCTTCAACTTCCAGCCGTCGGAGTTGATGAAATTTTTTATCATCGTGCTGTTTGCAAAAATCATCTCCGATTTCTCCGAAAAAGCCGATTTTGAGCGCAGGATGCGCAGCTTTAAAAACGGTGTTTTGCCGTTTTTAATCTTATTGGTTCCCGTCGTACTTTTGATGTATAAAGAACCGCACATGTCCGGTATTGTATTGTTTGTGGCAATCACAGCGGTTATGATGTGGGTCGGCGGAACGCATTGGGCCTATTTTGTCGGAATTTTCGGCTCGATTGCGGTCGGCCTTGTCGCAGTGGTGTTGTCGGGTAACATCCAGTACATGCTTGACCGGGTGTCTTATTGGCTCGATCCATGGTCGGACCCGCTCGATAAGGGATATCAAACCATCCAGTCCCTGTATGCGATCGGTTCGGGCGGGTTATGGGGCGTGGGTCTCGGCAATTCACGCCAAAAGCATTTGTATATCCCAGAGCCGCAGAATGACTTTGTCTTTTCGGTGGTCTGCGAAGAACTCGGTTTCATCGGGGCAATTATCGTGATTTTATTGTTTGTTTGGCTGGTATGGAGGGGCTTTAAAATTGCCTTCCGGGCCAAGGATAAATTCGGCGCGATGCTGGCCGTGGGGCTGACCGTTCAAATCGGCCTGCAGGCGCTCCTGAATATCGCGGTTGTCACCAACACCATCCCGAACACCGGTATCTCACTGCCGTTTTTCTCTTACGGAGGGACGTCACTGATGATGCTGCTTGCCGAGATGGGCGTCGTGTTGTCGATATCCCGATCTACGACGATTGACAATGCTTTATAGGAGGTAAAACGATGCGGATATTGATTACCGGCGGAGGCACCGGCGGGCATATCAACCCGGCGTTGGCCATCGCGGGATATATTCGAAAATTACATCCGGATTGGGATATTGCCTTTGCGGGCGATCCCAATAAGATGGAGGGCCGCCTTGTGCCTGCGGCGGGTTACAAGATGTACCCGATTAAGATGGACGGGTTGGCAAGGCGTTTGACGTTTAAAAACATCGGTCATAATCTTAAAACTATTCAAACCGCTATGCACGCGCTCAAGGCCGCCGATAAAATTCTCGATCGCTTTCGGCCCGATCTTGTGATCGGGGTCGGCGGTTTTGTAAGCTGGCCGATTGTCAATCGCGCGGCAAAACGAAAGATCAAGACGATGATTCACGAACAGAATACTTTCCCGGGTGTGACCACAAAACTGCTTTCGGGCAAGGTTGATGTGGTGTTGCTGCCGAATTCCAAAGCCGGAGAGCGGCTGCCGAAGGCAAAATATAAAGTCGTCGTCGGCAATCCGATCCGGGATGAGTTTATCTATACCGAACGGGCGAGCGCACGCAGAAAATACGGCATCAAACCCGAGGAGTTTTTAATTGTCTCGGCGGGCGGATCTTTGGGCGCTAAAGTGTTTAACAAGGTTATGGCGGATTTTCTGGGGATGACAAAGACCTTGCCAAACTGCAGATTCGTCCACGGAACCGGCAGGGGCTATTATGAGCCGTTTGCAAAATCACTCAGCGAAGCGCATGTCCGGTTTAACAATCCGGAGGACCGTATCACGGTGACGGAGTTCATTGACGATATGCCGACACTGATGACTGCCTGCGATCTTATGATCAGCAGGGCGGGGGCTTCGACACTTGCGGAGTTGGCCGTCACAGCCACTCCGGCGGTTTTGATCCCGTCTCCCAACGTCACTGAAAACCATCAATATCACAACGCCAAACTGATCGAGCAAAACGGCGGCGCGGTGGTGATCACCGAGAACGAGCTGACGGCGAATCTGCTGTATGATACGGTCAAACGCATCATTTCCAATCGGGAGACCATGGAGAACATGCGCAAAGGGGAACAAACCTTAGCCATCTACGACGTCTGCGACCGTATCTACGAACAACTTCGGCGTCTTTTTAAACAGTAACAGCCTTCGGCCTTTCGCATATTATGGGTTGTACCCACAATATTCGAAAGGAACTCTATATGGCGGATTTGGCAGTCATCGGCGGTAAACGGCTCATCGGCGAAATTAAGGTTCAAGGTTCAAAAAACGGCGTATTGCCGCTTATATCTGCGGCTTACTTATGCGACGGGCCGGTAAAACTCACCAATTGCCCGCATCTGAGCGATATCGACAGCTGCATTGAGATATTGACCTCACTGGGCTGTGATGCGACGCTGGAAAACAGCGTCATGAGCATCAAACCGGCATCCGATCCGGGTTATACCATCGATGACGCGCTGATGCGGCGTATGCGCTCATCCTCAATCTTTCTGGGCGCGATGCTGGCAAAGACCGGACGCGCCGAAATCACCTATCCGGGCGGCTGTGTATTGGGCTGCAGACCGTTGGACATCCATCTGCACGGCCTGCGTGAACTCGGTGCAAACGTCAGCGACAGCGGCGGAAGAATTGTCTGCGTCGCCGAAAAACCCTTGAAGGGCGCAAAAATCTCTTTTTCGTTTCCGAGCGTCGGCGCGACCCAAAACATCATGATTGCGGCTTCAACGGCGGTCGGACATACGACGATCATCAACGCGGCACAGGAGCCGGAGGTCGAAAAACTGGCTGAATTCCTGAACACCTGCGGCGCAAAAATCAACCTGCGGGGCAGTGTCATCTCGATTGACGGCGTCAAGAAGCTCAGCGGCTGTGAATTCGAGAATATGCCCGACCGGATTGCAGCGGCGACTTTTATGGCCGCGACGGCCATCTGCGGCGGCGAGATCTACATCAGGGGCGCGGTCGCCTCGGATATGGACTCGGTGCTCTCGGCTTTTGAAACCTGCGGCGGACGGATTTTTTCCGGAAAGGACGGCATTTATTTTCGGTTTAAAAAGCCGCCGAAACCAATCCCGACTCTGCGTACGATGCCGTTTCCGGGCTTTCCCACCGACGCGCAGCCCTTACTTGGTGCGGTTTTGGCCTATGCAACCGGTACGTCGACGATCATCGAGACGATTTTTGAAAACCGCTTTAAATATGCCGACGAACTCAATCGGATGGGCGCAAACATGCGGGTCTATGACCGAACGGCGATCATCGAGGGCAAGCGGGTTTTGCAGGGCGCGGAGGTTGCGGCAAGCGATCTGAGAGCCGGTGCGGCGCTGGTCGCGGCAGCATTGGGCGCCGAGGGCAAGAGCATCATCCATAACACAGAGTATATCGCCCGCGGCTATGAGGATATCCAACGGGATTTTGCGGCAATCGGCGGCCGCATATGGAAAGAGTATATCGAGGATTAGTTCAGAGGGGAAGTTGAAAATGGCCGAAGTGAGAAATATAAAAAAAAGGAAAAAGAGGCGTGTAGTCCCGACTGGTTCACAGCCGCCGAAAAGGCGCAGGAAAGGCAAGCGCGGCCTCTATGCGGTTCCGATCTTTTTGATTGCACTGATCGTCGGGACCATTTTATGCTGCACGGTATTTTTTAAAATAGAGATGGTCACGGTTGAGGGCAACACACGTTATACCGCCGACCAAATTATTGCGGCTTCTGGCATAGAGACGGGTGAAAATCTGTTGCGTCTGAAAAAGGACCAAATCATCGAGGGCATCACGGACAACCTGTGTTATGCCGAAACGGTTACTATTAAAAAACAATTACCCAATGAGGTGATCATCACCGTCAGCGAGCCGCAACATACGGCAGTCGTCACATTGGGCGCAAGCAATTTATTGCTGATCAGCGGTAAAGGCAGGGTGTTGGAATACGGTTATTCCGGTGCGGGCATCCGATATGAGGGACTCACCGATTTGACGATTGAAAATGGGTATATAGCAACTGCCGAGATTGATGTTTTGGCCCGATTAAGCGCCATCAACGCGGCCTTTGAAGACGGAGGCTTTGGCGGGATTACCGCAGTCGGAACCACGAGCGCCACTGTCAATTATGCTGTTTGGGCGGATCGGATAAAGATTCAACTGGGTTCCGACGAAGATCTTACGCAAAAAGTGAAGTTCGCTAAATATTTCATCGAGAACGAACTCGGTGAAAACGAAACCGGGGTTGCAGACGTGAGTGCCGGTAAACAATTGTATTTTGATCCGGGTCCATGGACGGGCTCAGAACCCGAATCAGCGGAATAAGAATGTAAATTCCGACTGTGAAACGAGCCGGAAAGTATTGAAAACGGCGGTAATATCTGTTATAATCTATAGCAAGACAGATATTCGCCGGAAAAATGATGGGGAGGAAAAATCATATGCCGTTTGAGTTTGATAATGAAACCACCAGAGGCGTGAATATAAAAGTTGTGGGTGTCGGCGGAGGCGGCGGAAACGCCATCAGCCGTATGTGCAAATCCGGAATGACCAGCGCAGAATTTATCGCGGTCAACACGGACAAGCAGGCACTCGATTTTGTTCAGGCGACGCAAAAACTCCAAATCGGAGATAAAGTCACCAAAGGACTGGGTGCGGGTTCGATTCCCGAGCGGGGACAGCGTGCCGCAGAAGAGAGCCGCGACGACATCGCTGCGACGCTGCAGCGGGCCGACATGGTCTTTGTCACCGCCGGAATGGGCGGTGGCACCGGAACGGGTGCGGCGCCGATGGTGGCTTCGATCGCCAGAGAACTCGGCGCCCTTACCATCGGTATCGTCACCACCCCGTTTACATGGGAAGGCCTCAAGCGAACGAAAAACGCGGAAGCAGGCGTGGCGATGCTTCAGGAAACGGTCGATGCGTTAATTATCGTACCCAACGACCGGCTCAAACTGGTCTCCGAAGAAAAAATCACACTGCTGAATGCGTTTGAAATCGCCGATGACGTGCTCCGTCAGGGTGTTCAGAGCATCTCCGATCTCATTAACGTTCCGGGGCTTGTCAACCTCGACTTCGCCGATGTCTCGGCCGTCATGAAGGACGCCGGATATGCCCATATGGGTATCGGAAAAGCCACCGGCAAAGACAAAGCCATCGAAGCGGCTAACGCAGCCATCACCAGCCCGCTGCTCGAAACCTCCATTTCGGGTGCGCGTTCGGTTATCATCAACATCACCTCTTCGCCGGATATCGGACTTGAAGACATCGAAACGGCATCGACTATGATCGCCCAATCGGCGCATCCCGAAGCAAACATCATCTGGGGTGCCGCGTTCGACGAGATGATGTCGGATGAGATCAAAATTATCGTCATTGCCACGGGGTTTGCCCAGAGCGGCGTGAATTCGGTCGGTAAAGACATCTTCTCCGAACAGGTCAACGGATTGTTCTCCTCGAGCACCCCGAGGCCGCATACCGAATCGGCCAAAACGGTACCCAGCTTCGAACAAAAGCCGCTGCCCAAAACGACGCCGCCGCAGTTTAAACCGCAAACGCCCCAGACGGCTAAAAACGATAAAGCACCTGTCACAAGCGATGATGATTACTTCGACATCATGAACATCTTCAAACATAAAAAATGACAAAAAGCGGCGGGCTCTGCCCGCCGTTTCGCAATAAATGATTGTCAAAACGGAGAACAATGTGGGGAAAAAAGTAATTTTGGAAGCGGCCGCGCGTTCCGAAACCGGAAAGGTGCGCGGCAACAACGAGGATAACCTCTGTATCGACGGGGAACTGTTCAGCGCGATACAGCTTGACGAAGGCGTACGGTTTGCCGACGCCTTCGATTTTCCGTGTGTCTTGGGCATTTGCGACGGCATGGGCGGGCAGGATTACGGCGAATTCGCATCTGCAATCACGGCACAGGCGATTGCGGAGTTTCGGGATGCCCTGTGCGGAGACGACAGCGAAAAAGCAATCGCAGAATTCGCCAAAACCGCAAACACACGCATCTGCGGAGAGATTACAGCGACCGGTAAGCGCATCGGCACAACCGGTGCGGTCGTGATTTTCAAAACCGATTCGGTGATTTCCGTCAACGTCGGCGACAGCCGAATTTACCACTATCAAAACGGCAGTTTATTTCAAGTGAGCGTCGACCACACTGAGGCGCAGATGAAAATCAACATGGGGCTGATGACACCCGAACAGGCCGAAACCGACAGCAGCAGACACCGCCTGACGCAATACTTCGGAATGTTTGAGGAGGAGATGATCCTGACGCCCGCAATATCCGCAAAAACACCGGAATTGGGCGATATCTATTTGATCTGCAGCGACGGGCTCACCGATATGGTCTCGGATGTTTCCATCGCCGAGATCATCGGACACGGCGGCACCGCTTCTAAAATCGCAGATAATTTGGTAACAGCGGCGCTTGCCGCAGGCGGCGGTGACAATGTGACCGTGGCGGTGGCCAAAATCACCGAAGCCGAAGATGACCGTCCTTTGGTAAAGCGGCTGTTTTCGGGCAAAAAGACTCGATTGAATCCGAATACCAAACACCGTTCGATCTTTGACTTTCGTTGAGATAAGACTGACTGCGGTTGATTTTAACAGGCCGGTGTTGTATAATTCAAAGCGTACGGAGAACTTATATTCATAATGTTTTCGTACAACGCAAAGGAGGGGCTCATGTGACTGAGGTGACGACAAAACAGCTCGCCGAAAAGACGGTTGATCTGCACGCCGGAGACGATATTTTGCTGACCGGTACAATCTACACCGCGCGCGATGCCGCTCATAAACGCCTTGCGCAGCTGATAGAGGAAGAAGAGCCGCTGCCGTTTGAATTGAATGGCGCAATTATTTATTATTGCGGCCCGACCCCCGCGCCGGAAGGTATGGTAATCGGCTCCTGCGGTCCCACAACCTCCTCACGTATGGATCCTTATACGCCGCGGTTATATGGTTTGGGTCTCACCGCGACCATCGGAAAAGGGCGCAGAAGTTCCGGCGTAATCTCCGCAATTCAAAAGAACAAGGCCTATTATCTCTGCGCATTGGGCGGGTGCGGCGCTTTAATCGCCGACTGTGTCAAGAGCAGCGAAGTGGTGGCCTTTGCGGATCTCGGATGCGAAGCCATCCGAAAACTCGAAGTAGAAAATCTGCCGCTGATCGTCGGAATTGATCCGACGGGTGAATCGGTACTAAGATAAAAACAACACCGGAAAGGATTTTTAATATGGATATTCAGGATTTGATCAAACGGCACCCGCAGCTTTTATATTGCGCAGAGGATATTGATGCAGCCGCAAGAGAATTGAAAACCTGCTTTGTGGGCAGCGGACGCGTCTATGTCTGCGGCAACGGCGGCAGCGCAGCCGACAGCACCCACATCGTCGGCGAACTGGTCAAGGGCTTTTTGTCCAAGCGACCGCTGGACGATACGATGAAATGCCGGCTGGCGGCAGCCGATTCGGAACTGGGTGAAAAACTCGGTGAAAAATTGCAGGGCGGACTTCCGGCACACGATCTGTGCGAAAATCTTTCGCTTTCCACCGCTGTTGCAAACGACATCGATCCTGATATGATCTATGCACAGGAACTGATCGCCTACGGGCGGGCGGGAGATATTTTAATTGCCATCTCCACCTCGGGAAATGCCAAAAATACCGCTTATGCCGCTGTGACGGCGCATGCACTCGGTATGACCGTGATCGGGCTGACCGGCGAAGGCGGCGGTAAGTTGAAAGAACACAGCGATCTCTGCATCCGGGTTCCGGAAAAAGAAACTTATAAAGTTCAGGAACTCCATCTGCCGATTTATCATTTCCTCTGCGCCAAAGTCGAGGAAGAGCTTTTCTGAGCGGAATAACCCCATCAAACAGACAGATAATAAATAAAACCATGAATTTCGGGAGATAAACCATGAAAAAACTGTTCGCCGGGCTTCTTGTTATTCTGATACTTATATCGGGCTGTTCGAGACCCAAGAATTACCCCGTCACAGTCGGCGGAGCCGAGATCGCGGATTATCCGATGGCGGTCGTCACCCTCTCGCCTTATATCGGCGAAATCATCTACGGACTGGATCAATCCCAACTGCTGGTCGGACGCAGCGAGTACTGCGATTATAACGGAAACGTGCGCTTGCTGCCGAGTATGGGTACGGTCAATGAACCCGATGTCGACGCCATCATCGCACTTGCCCCGCAGGTCGTGTTTACGGCCGTGGAGCTGCCGCAGGAGGCAAGTGTTAAATTGGCCGAAAATAATATCCAAATCTGCGTACTGCCGATCCCGACCTCGATTGAGGAAGTCGAACAGCGGGTGAACGAAATCGCCAAAGTGCTGCGCGGAACCAATCGCGCAGAAGCTCTTGCACGTGACTATTTGGCCGATTTTGAGCAGAAACTCGACTATGTCGCTTACAAACTCAAAAATGTGGACGAGCCCACGGGCATCTTCGTGCTTTCGAATCAAGGTGCGGTGGCCACGGGCGACACGCTTGCGGGTGTGATCATGCAGCTTGCCGGCGTGACCAATATCGCGGCAAATCAACGGGGTTATACGATGTCGTTCGAAGAAATTTTAGCAGCGGACCCCGATCTGATCATCGTCTCGAATCCACCCGCAATTACCTATATCTACGACAGCGATTTTTCGCAGCTCTCCGCGGCTTCGGCGGGGAAAATCTATGAGATCGACAACAGCTTTGTCGAGAAGTACACGCCGTCGGTGACGGACATGCTTTATGCGTTGGCATATGCGATTCACGGTGACGCGATGGCTGCCGTTGACACGAGCAGCGCGCCTGAAAAACCGAGCGTCTCGGTGCCCGACGTCAATTCCGAACAGGCGGAGTCCTCGCAGGAAGTCTCCGAAGCGGTTTCCGGCTGAGTGAAGGAGTAAATATAAAACATGCTGAAAAAGAGGAAGAAAGGGATTTTTTCGTCGGTCTCACCAGCGGTATCGATCGTCGTCAGCTTTCTCGGTTTGATTTTACTGGGAGCGCTGCTTTTGATGCTGCCGATTGCGACTCGGCATCGTGTTGCCACCGGGTTCACCGATTGCCTGTTCACAGCCACTTCCGCGACCTGTGTAACTGGACTGGTGGTCAAAGATACATATAATTACTGGTCGGTTTTCGGACAGACCATCATTCTGGTATTGCTGCAGACCGGCGGTCTGGGGTTGATTACGATCACACTTTTCGTCGGCAGCTTTTTGAAGCGTAAATTCGGACTCAAGGACCTTTCACTCGCGTCGGAATCGGTCAGTTACAATTCTCTGCCCGAAGTCTGGACGATTTTGCGCATGGTTGTGATGTTTTCGTTTGTCATCGAGGCCATGGGTGCCATTATTTTAATGCCGGCATTTGTAAATCGATACGGTTCGGGCGGTATTTTTCGGGCGATATTTATCTCGATTTCGGCATATTGCAACGCCGGTTTTGACTTAATGGGCAGCGAAGGCGCCTTTTCCAGTTTGATCTCATTTCAGGATTCCCCGGTGGTTTTAATCACTGTTATGGCTTTGATCGTCATCGGCGGTTTAGGGGTGTTGGTCTGGTACGATCTGTTCGGTACGTTTAAAAAGCGCGGCATGATGCTGCATTCTTCACTGGTCTTTAAGCTCACAGGTGCTTTAATCCTGTTCGGCGCAGTGATCTTCTTCATGTCGGAATATTATAACCCCGGCACCATCGGTAATATGGATCTCGGCGGAAAAATTCTCAATTCGGTTTTCCAGTCGATCACGACCCGTACGGCGGGCTTTTCGACCGTGGGAGTCGCAAACTTATTTACGCGCACAAAAGTGCTGTTCTGCCTGCTGATGTTCATCGGCGCGGCACCGGGTTCCACCGGCGGCGGTATCAAGATCACAACCTTCTGGGTGGTCGTCATGACGATCTGGAGTTTTTTGCGCGGCAGGCAGGACACGGTGATCGGCGGCAAAAAGATTCGCAGTGATGTGGTCTACCGCGCTCTTACGATTATGATTTTGATGCTGGCAATGGTTTTCACTTCGGCAGCTATCATCTTCTCCAATGAGATTGTGGTGCAGGAGATCAGTCCCATGGACACGCTGTTCGAGGTGTTTTCCGCGGCGGGCACGGTCGGCTTGAGCTGCGATCTGACGCCGACGCTGTTGGACAGTTCGAAATATATTTTAATGGCGAACATGTTTTTAGGCCGCGTGGGGCTTGTGACGTTTGCATTAGCGGTAACAACGCACCGTGCAACCCGCAATAAAAACGAGATTCTGCCGGAGGGCAAGATCATCGTCGGATAATTTAGATGTCTTTGAGCGAAAGGACGGTCATGGTATGAATATTTTGATCATCGGATGCGGAAAAGTCGGCTCGGCGCTGGCGTCGCGTCTGTCGGAGGCGGGGCATGATATCTCGGTCGTCGACAGCGATGCGCGCAATTTTTTGCAGTTGTCAAGCGATTTCGCGGGAATGACTTTCGAGGGCTTCGAATGCGATCAGGACGTTTTACAAAGAGCCGGTATTGCCGCCTGCGACATTGTGGCGGTCGTCACGCACGACGACAACATCAACATTATGGCGGCTCAGATCGCACATAATGTATTCAATGTCCGGCGGGTGGTCACACGAATTTATGACCCCGAGCGTGAAGATGCTTACAACCGCTTTGGTCTGCAGACCATCTGCCCGACCAAGCTGACCATCGACGCGGTCTATTCGGCGACGGTAGAGGCGGAAATGGCGCACAAGACCCTGCACTTCGGTATGAGTACGCTCTCGTTTACCATTGAAAACCCCGACGAACATGAGACCGGAATGACCCTGGCTGAACTTGCAAAGGTTTACGCGCAGGAAGGTGTGCTGTTATTCGGAGCGATGCATGCCAGCGGCGATATGACCATGGTCGTGGAGCATCCCGAGCGTAAACTCGGCGCCAGCGACCGGCTGGTTGTCTCACATAAAGTGGATTAGGAGGGATGGATCGGATGACAGTTGTTATCGTCGGCCTGGGAAAGGTCGGATATAACCTCGCCAAGACCCTGATTGAGGGCGGGCACAAAGTCAAAATGATCGAGCTGCGGCCCGAGATCTGCACCAAAGTCGCAAACGATCTGCACCGGTCGGTCATCTGCGGTGACGGCAGCAAAATTGAAGAACAAACTGCGGCAGAGACCGATAAGGCGGATGCCTTTATTGCAGTTACCGGTAAGGACGAGATCAATTTGATCTCCTGTCAGCTGGCCAAAATCCGCTTCGGCGTCAAAAAGACGGTCTCCAGAGTCAACAATCCGAAGAATCTTCAGGTGGTGCAGAAATTGGGCGTGGATATTGCGGTCAGCAGCACCGGTTATATTGCAAACTTAATCGAACGTCAGCTTGACGATGCCGACAGCCGGTTTTTATCCACGGTCACAGCGGGTCAGGTCTCGATCAACGAGGTCACGGTCACCAAGGGTTCGCCGCTCGAAAACCGTATGATCAAAGAACTCGATCTGCCGCAAAATTGCATTTTGGTTTCGATTCTGCGTGAGGGAAAGATGATTGTCCCGCGCGGCAGCGTCGTGCTTTTAAGAGATGACGTCGTAGTCGCGGCCTCTCCGCCGGCCTATCGCGCCGAGGTCAAGCAGGCATTGAAAAAGGTCTCGGGAGCCACTTGAACAAAATTTTGAAAGGCGGAACACCGATATGGACAAGCTGACAGTGAACCCTGAACCGCGAACGGTCGATTATTCCACGCTGCGTGAGAATACGCCGTTCACTTGGAGTACCGGATCGACCGTCACGGCGCTGATCAAATTGTCGGGGATCAGTTATCGGGAATATTTTCTCGATGTCGAGAAAAATGTCCGGATGTATCAAGAGGGCGAGAAAAAGCTGGCCGAGTTATATCAGGGCTTTCCGATGCCTCAGATGATCACACCTGCAATCAGTTACGGGCATGTGAATTGCCTGGGCGCCGAATTGTTTTTTCCCGAGGACGGTGAAGTCGGTTTGCGTCATATCTGCTCATCGGTTAAAGAGGGCATCGAGCTGTTGAAATCCAAACAGGGCATTGACTTTTCAAAAGAAGGTATGTTCCCGCTTTATATGGAATTTGCCGAAAAACTCCGGGCAGCCTTCCCGAATCGTTCGGTGAGATTTGCGTTCGGTGTCGAGGGCATCATCACAACGGCTTATGAACTGCTCGGCGATCATATTTTCACCGAGATCTACGACGAGCCGGAGGCGACGCTCGAATTCTTTGATTTGCTCTCCGACAGCATCAACGACTATTCCGCCGCTGCCTGCCGTATCAATCATGATACGCCGTATCCGGACATGGAGGGCGGTTATATGGCTGACGACATCGCCAGTTTGATTCCCGACTCCATCTGGCCGGAATTTGTGCTTCCGTTTTGGGAAAAATATTACCGATTCCGCACCACAGGCAAGCGCAACATTCACATTGAAGGACTGCTTCCGAATCAACTAAAATTTCTCGAACAGGCACGTATCGAGCGCTACGACTCCTCGATTTCGCCGATGCTGACGCCGCCGATCATCGAAAAAACCTGCCGTGTGCCGTTCATGTGGCGGGTCGGTTCGTTCCATTTCCCGCAGATGAGCAAACAGGATACGGCGGATTTCGTCTATCTGGCGGCTGCGGACGGCGCAAGTAATGTGCATACCTATATCTGCGGAGATACCCTCGGTCCGGAGACAGTCGAAAAGATGCACATCTTCCGCGACACCGCGCAAAAAGTGCAGAAATTACTGGAAGACGGCATGCCGAGAGCGGAGTTAAGAAAATTCACCGGCTATTCCGACAGTGCCGAATATTGGGACAAATGGGGCGGCTATAAGGGCAAACCCCAAAGGAAAAGGACTTGAATTATGGTGACACAAAAAGAAATCGACCGGATCAACGAACTCGCCAAAAAGCAGCGCGAGGGCGGTCTGACCGAGGATGAAAAGAAAGAGCAGACCCATCTGCGTGCATTATATGTCGCGGCATTCCGCGACAGTCTGCGCGGACAGCTCGACGCCATTACGCTGGTCGACAAAGACGGCAATAAGAGAAAGCTGAAACATAAATGACCGATTTAGAGTTTTGCATTGCATACGCCGAAAATGATCTGCCGCACCGCGCTTTGCTGCTGTATTGCCTCAAAAGCGGCGCGGCTCAAATTTTGTACTGCGGCGAAGACGGCATTTTGATACACGAAGAAAACGCGGGCCATTATTTGCTGTCGGCAAAAGATCATAGGTCGGCGGGGAAACTGATTAAAAGAGTACCTGAAACGGATACAATATTGGCGCATGAGGAATTCTATGACGATATTCTGCGTGCGAAAAACCCAAGTGGGATCACGAGGTGCAATACAGCCGCTTACTTGAAAAAAGAGCCGCCCGAGGCAGTCGATGACGATATCCGCCAATTAACCGTTGTCGATCTGCCGATGATGATAGAGTATTATCACCTGTACACCGACGAGGAATACTTCACCGAGCGACTTGCGGGCGGGTTTATGTACGGCATCTATATTGACGGCAGCCCTGCGGGATTCATCGGTCGGCATGACAGCGGCGAGATGGGATTTCTGGAGGTTTTCGAACCGTACCGTAAAAAGGGACTCGGTTTGAAATTGGAAAAATTTTTGATTCGAAAAGTGCTTGCGGAGGGAAATCTTCCCGTCGGTGAAGTGATCCTCGGAAACACGGCTTCAATGGCGCTGCAGCGCAAAGCGGGTATGCAAATCGACACAAGCCAAACCGTGACTTGGTGGAATTTCGAAACGTAATGCCACAAATTGCATGAAAATTTTAAAGCTTCGGGGCATAATAAACGCGTACCGGATGTGAAACATCTAAAGATGCGAAAGCATCCGAAGATGCAAAAGCATCTTGTACAATTTCAGCAGAAACGATGCATTGCCATGAAAAAGGCACTGATGATCCTTTGCTGTTTGATTCTTTTGCAAGGCGCAGGTTTCACCGCATCAGCGAGCACCGGCGTGTCGTTTACTGTCCGAGAGGATAAAGTCGAGGACGAATCGGTTTCGTTTGTTTGGCGTCATCCCCGCATATACGGACTTTATGACACCGAAACCATGAAGATACTCAACCAGCTTCTGAAAGAGGAAGGACAACGAGCATATCTTGAGGTTCGCTATCGTGCGATGTCGAGCAATGAAAGAGCGACAGGCGAAGTCATTGTGGAAAATACCTGCAACAGCGGAAACATGATCTGTTTTTGCTTTCAAACCGATGCGATTGACGGCAGCGGAACGCGCTATGATTCAACGCGTTATCTCTGTTTGGACACAAGCAGCGGGAAACAGCTCGGTTTTTGGGATCTCTTTATCAAAGACGGCGCAAAGCGAGAAGCTGTCCTGGAGATTTTCGGACGTGAAGTACGCGAGCGCGGTGAACCCGAATCGCAATGGGTATTGAAAAAGATGAAAAGTATCGGCGCAATGTCCTATTTCGCGGACGATGAAATTGGCGTTTTAACGGTTTTATTCAACGACCAGAACGGGAACACTGTCCGAGTCAGCGTTAAGTTTTCCGATTTGACATTGTTTATGAAACCCGAATATACGTCGGTAACCAAACACTGAGAACACAAAAGGAAAAGGGAGGCGGCTTTTTGCCGCCTCCTTTCTCCGTTATTATCTATTCAAAGGGATTTTTTACACAGTCTCGAACTTCGATTTCAAAAAGGCGATGTCAATATCCGCGGTCGCCGGATCCGCGCCTTCGCGCAGCAGCCCAAGACCGGGGCGGCGGGCTTTCAGGTAACCCGAAAGCTTATCATAGTTGACCATGCCTTTGCCAAGCAGGGTCTCTTTCATATTCCCGTCTTGGTCGACTGTGATATCCTTGCAATGAAGCGCCATAATGCGTTCGCCGAATGCGTCAAAACAGCGGTCCAGCAGGTCGTCGTGATTGCGTACCAATTCGGGCGTGTTAATCAGATTGACCGGATCAAAGATGATCTGCAGATGATTGCTGCCGATGATTTCGAGCAGTCGTGCCGCCAATTCGGGGGAATTCAACGTATGTGCGGCAACCGGCTCAACGCCGACAATCGCACCGCATTTCTCGGCCTCCTCCACGAGTTCGCCGATGCTTTTCAATAATGTCTGGAAAGCCTTTTCACGGCCGCTCTCCTCGGCTCTGTAAAGCGTGGTCTCGGTTCCGACCACCAGTCCGCCCATCGCACGGGCATACAGCAGGTGCTCCTTAAAGCGGTGCAGATGCAGACGGCGTGTGTCCTCGTCAGGGTGTACCGGTTCGATGTAGCAGCCGATGACAGCAAGCTCGACGTTTGCCTCTGAAAAAGCCTGATTGATCTCATAACAGAGTCCGGGCGTTAGGCGTCCGATATCCTGCTCCATGCCGGTGATTCCCTTCGAAATCGCCAGTTGGGTGCTGCAAAAGCCCGCGTTCTTGATGGCCTGCGCGAGTTCGCGCGGGGTGCTGCGGCCGTAATCGTGACCGCGTACGCCGATTCTGAAATACATGATAAAACCTCCTGTTATATGTGAAATAGATTTATACTTTGATCGTCGACCATTTTCCGCTCGAAAACCGCCGATAGGTCAGTGTCAGGCGGATGCTCAGATCAATCAGCAGCGACATCCATGCGCCGATTAAGCCCCAACCGAGTGCCAATGCGAAGACATAACCGAGCAGCGGACGGATGATACCCACCGAGAACAGCATGACGTAAGCGACGTATTTGGTGTCGCCCGCACCGCGTAAACTGCCCGCCGAGACCACCGTCGAGGTCTGAAGCGGCACCGAGACCCCCGCGATAATCATAATGATAGCGCCGAGCGCGATGACTTCGGGATCTTGGGAAAACAACATCACCCAGAACTTACCCAGTGAAGCGAACAGAATCATGATCAGCAGCGAACCGGCCATGGCGATGCGTTGGGCGACCCGTCCGTAAACCGCGGCAATATCCGCCCGTTTTGCCCCTAGGTATTGGCCGACCAGCGTTGTTGCGCCGACCCCGAGGCCGTCTGCAAACGTAAAGGAGAGGTTGAGTGCCTGCATGCCGATCTGGTGGGTTGCAAATACCA
The DNA here is from genome assembly GCA_035380125.1 of Oscillospiraceae bacterium. Taxonomy (NCBI): domain Bacteria; kingdom Bacillati; phylum Bacillota; class Clostridia; order Eubacteriales; family Oscillospiraceae; species Oscillospiraceae bacterium. The sequence goes on along the minus strand of DAOSWV010000007.1, from coordinate 59,108 downwards.
TTGTGCCGAGTTCGGCGACGACGCGTGCAAACATAAAAAATCCAAATCGCAGCACCATCTGCTCTAGCACCGCATTTCCGCTGACTTTGCCGATGGCGGAAAGGGCGTCTTTATTGATTCTCCAGCTCTGATGCCATCTCAGACGCAGATAGCCGTCTTTTGGCAGCAGAGAGATGACGGCAAGAACAAATCCGACCATATTGCCGATTGAAGTTGCGATTGCAGCGCCTTTGACGCCGAGTGCCGGAAAGCCCAGATGCCCGTTGATGAGCAAAAAGTTAAAAATGACGTTGACTACGTTGGCGGTCAGGTTGATGCGCATTGAAATTTTTGTATTACCGATACCGCGCTGTGCCGAAGTGATTGCCAGAGTGAGCGCCCGGAACATCAAGACCGAATTGATAATTTGAAAATAAATCGTGCTGTTTTCAATGGTATCCGCCTTGGCACCGGACAGTTCCATAAACCAACGGCCGAAAAAGATTGCGACCATCGACATAACCGCGCCCAAAACCAACGCAAGCAGCAGCGCCATCCGTAAAACCGTGTTGGCATCTTCTTGACGCTGTTCGCCTTTTCGCCTTGCGATGACGGCGGTGACACCGACGTTCAGGGCGATAAACAGTGCCAGTAAAACAAACGTGGGCTGTGTCGTGAGTCCGACAGCGGTGATAGCTGCCTCACCCAGAGAACTGACCATTGCGGTGTCGATGACCGAAATCAACGAAATCAACATCAATTCGACCACTGCGGGCAGGGCGAGTTTTATAAAAGTTGAATAGGCGGTTTTTGTATCCGGAAGTTCACCCTCAACGAGTTCCGGCTTTACCATACATTTCGGATCAAACAACCGTTTTACAAAGGATTTACAAGACAAAACAATACTCCGTTCTCGCGAGTCACGGCGAATGCGCTGCGGCGGTGTGAGTTAAGAATCATTATATAACGAAATCCCTCATATTTCAACCCGAAACCGGCTTGACAGCAGAGGCAAAAAAACTTATAATTTTCACTATGGCTTTACAAAAAGGAGGAATGGTATGGAAAGACATTTGACCGACATCGGTCCCGTCCTCGACAAGGACGGAAGACCCGTTCCGGGTTACAGCACGAAGAGTGTGCTTCGTTATGACCGAAAGGCCATCAAAGCCCCGCCGTGGCGAATCAAGGAGTGGGATTTTTACCAGATCACCGATGATCAAATTTGCCTGCAGTTTACCATCGGCCACGCCTCCTATGCCGGTCAGGTGTTGCTCATGGCTTTCGACTTCTCTAAAGGCGAAAAGCTGTTTGAATGCGGAACGCTGCTGCCGCTGCCGTTCGGTTCCCTGAATATGCCGCCTGACGCGGAGAAAGACGCCGTTTTATCCTGGGGAAAGGGCAGCCGCGTCATGAGTTTTGAGACGAAGAACGATGTGCGTACACTGCACTGCGTCTGGGACGATGTGCGCGCCGACGTCAAGCTCACCCGGAAAAATCCCAACGCACTCGTCATCAATATCCCCTTTTCGGAAAAGCCGACGGAGTTTTATTATAATCACAAGATCAATTGTATGACCGCCGAGGGTGGTTTTACATATAGCGGAAAAGAATATCAATTCGGAGACCGGGCGTTCGGATTGCTCGACTGGGGCAGGGGTGTATGGCCGTTTTCAAACGAATGGTATTGGAGCAGCGGCACCGGGATTGTCAACGGCGAGATCTTTGGATTCAATCTCGGCTGCGGGTTCGGCAATACCTCCGCAGCAACCGAAAACATCCTGTTTTACGCAGGAGAAGCCCATAAAATCGGCCCCGTGGCTTTTGAACTCGGAGAGAAATATATGCAGCCCTGGCGGCTGCACGACCGGGAGGATAGGGTGGATTTGACCCTGACGCCGTCCTATGACCGCACAACAAAGACAAAAATGCTCTGGATCGACAACGAATGCCATCAGATGTTCGGTAAGTTTGCCGGAAGCGTTGTGTTAAACGACGGGCAAAAGATTGTGATAGACAATTTGTATTCGTTTGCGGAATTTGCAAGAAATCATTGGTAAGATCAGTGAACAGTAAATCAATTATAAAAAGCGTATTTCAAAAAAATTGGATATCCTATTTTATCGGCATCGTTTTGGCGGGCGGTACGTCCTATCTGAGTGCCCAGATACCCGGCCTTTTAGGTGATGCCGTCAATGCGCTTTCGGACGGAAATAACGATTTTAACGCCGTTAAAACCGCAGCGATTCTGATGATCGCAGCAGCATCCGGGGCTTTTGCCGCACGGTTCATTTGGCGGTTTTTGATCATCGGGACCACGCGAAAAATCGAATTGAATCTGCGTATGGGGTTGTTCGGACATCTCCAAAGCCAGTCTGGCGACTTTTACGTCAAATATAACACCGGTGATATTATCACGCGCTCCATTTCGGATATCAACGCCGTTCGCATGATGTTCGGTGTCGGACTTGTTGGAATTATCAACACTGCTGTCACCACCGTCGTATCTGTTACATACATGGTCAATGCGGTGGATTGGACACTGACGCTTGCGGCGGTGGTGCCGCTGCCGATTTTGGCATTCGGATTGACCAAATTGCGCTTTACCATCCGCAAACGTTTTAAAAGGGCACAGGAGGCGGTCTCCGACCTGAACGCAAAGACCCAGGAGAATATCACCGGCATCCGGGTGGTCAAGGCCTATGCACAGGAAAAAAGCGAGACCGAGACCTTTTCCCGATTGAGTAAACGCAAGTGGGCCAGCGAAATGGCGATGGTGCGCGTTTCGGCGTTGATCGGTCCTTCGACCGCGTTGGTATTCGGCATCGTGTTCTCGGTGTTTTTAATGGTCGGCGGGAGAATGGTCATCGACGGCACGATGAATTTGGGTCAGTATGTGGCGTTTAACGGTTATCTGGCGTTGGTCGTGGAGCCGATGAATATGATCAGCCGGATTATGACGGTTTGGCAGAGAGGCCGGGTCTCGATGGGCCGGCTTGATCAGCTGTTCAATGAAAAACCCAGTGTCAACGACGAGAAAGCAGACAAGACCATCACGGAATTGGAAGCCGGGCAGCTTGAAGTTCGCGATCTCACTTTTAGTTATCCCAATACCGATAAATCTTCGCTTAAAGACGTCAATTTCAGTGTCAGGCAGGGCCAACTTTTGGCGGTAATGGGCGTAACCGGCAGCGGGAAAACCACACTGGCCAATTTGATTTTACGTCTGTGGCCGCTTGAGGACGGCAAGGTCTTCCTTGACGGCATCGATATCAATCAAATTCCGATTTTGACGATGCGTAAATACGCCGCTTTTGTCCCGCAGGACAGTTTCTTGTTCTCTGACACGATCGCCGAAAACATCGCGTTCTTTGACGAGGATGTGACCGACGAGCAGGTGCGGGAGGCGGCCAAACTGGCCTGTGTGGATGAAAATATTATGGCGCAGCCGGACGGTTATGACACCGTCGTCGGCGAACGCGGTATGACGCTTTCGGGCGGTCAGAAACAGCGTATCTCGATTGCGCGGGCGTTGGTTCGCAACCCGCGGCTGCTGTTGCTCGACGACTGCCTTTCAGCCGTGGATGCAGCCACCGAACAGGCAATTTTAAAAAATCTGACCGATGCGCGCGGCGAGCGGATCACCGTGTTCATCACACACCGTATCAGTGCGGCAATGGCCGCCGACAACATTCTGCTGTTCAACAAGGACGGCAGCGTGGCCGGCATCGGCAGCCACGAACAGCTTTTACGCACAAATAAGGCCTATAACGACCTGATCGAACTGATCAAATCCCGAGAGCGGGGAGGTGATATCCGATGAAGCCCACTGTCGGTGAACACCTTCCGAAAGGCCGCATGAGCGAATACGAGAAGAAAAAACGACGCCATACGCTCCGACGGCTGTTGAGGTATTTTAAATATTCTCCCTGGCTCACAGTGGGCGCATTGCTGCTTGCCGTCGTCTCCAACATCACCGTCACGTTAAAGCCCTTTATTCTCGAACGTGTCATCGACCAAAACCTGATGACGGGTCTGAACGATTATAACGCGCTGATAAAATGGGCGGGGCTGTATTTTGCTGTGATCGTGCTCGGCTTTGGGATCTCCTATGTCCAGTCCATCGCGTTAGCATCACTCGGGCAGCGCATTATGCATAAGATGCGTGTTTCGCTGTTCGATAAGATTCAAAACATGTCAATGCGCTTTTTCGATAAAAATGCTTCGGGCAGTATCCTGACGCGCGTTTCCTCCGACGTTGAGTCGCTGTCCGACCTGTTTTCCAACGTCATCATCAGTTTGGTGAGTGATTTTCTGTTGGTGGTCAATGTCTTGGTCATGATGTTTCTGATGGATGTGAAACTGGCTTTTTCAAGTTTGGTCATTTTACCGCTCGTACTCGCCATCGCCCTGCTTTACCGATTCATTGCACGCAGAATCTTTATTCGCATCAAAGCCCAACTCTCACGAATGAACGGATTTTTGGCCGAGAACATCATCGGTATGCGTATTGTACAGATGTTCGGCAGCCAGAGCAAAAAATATGAACAATATGACGGGCTCGCCAAAGGATATTACAAACTCAGCATGATGGATATGCTGCTGCGCTCGCTGTCGAACCCGCTGCTCGGACTGATCGGCAATATTTCAATCGGCATTTTGATCATCCTGTATGCAAAGGATGTGTTTGCGGGGGTTTTGCTCGTCGGTGTTCTGCACGCGTTTACTTCTTATATTAAACAGTTTATCAATCCGATCTCCCGCATCGCCGAACAGTTCACCAATATCCAGTCTTCATTGATCTCGGCGGAACGTATTTTCGATATCATGGACAATAGGGACGATGTTGAAGATATCGAGTCGGGCGATAAAGTGACCGAGGTTCGGGGAGAGATCGAATTTAAACACGTCTGGTTTGCCTATGACGAGGAAAATTGGGTGCTGAAAGACGTCTCCTTCAAGGTGTTTCCGGGCCAGACGCTGGCCATTGTCGGCGATACGGGCAGCGGCAAAACCACCGTAATCTCATTGCTTGCGCGGTTTTATAAGATTCAAAAAGGCGAAATTCTGATCGACGGCAAGAACATCGAGACCATCAATCTCTCATCGCTGCGGCGGTTGGTTGCGGTTGTGATGCAGGATGTTTTCCTGTTCTCCGGCGATATCGGCTATAACATCCGCCTTAATGAGGAGAGCATTTCTGATGAGGATGTCGACAGGGCGGTTCGGACGGTTCACGCCAATGATTTCATCCAATCGCTGCCGTGCGGCATTCAAAGCTCGGTATCGGAGCGCGGCTGTACTTTCTCCGCCGGACAGCGGCAGTTGATCGCCTTTGCCAGAGCCGTGGCGTTTGAACCGCGCATTCTGGTTTTGGACGAGGCGACCGCGAACATCGACTCCGCTACCGAGGCGGCCTTGCAGGACGCACTGACCGAGGCCTCAAGCAAGCGAACGAGCATCGTCATCGCCCACCGCATCAGTACCATCATGTCCAGTGATATGATATTGGTCATGCGGTATGGTGAGATCATTCAACGCGGCACCCATACCCAGTTGATCGCCGAGGGCGGGCATTATGCCGATCTGTGCCGGGCAGGACAAAATTCCACATACAGGCCGGAATCGACCGAGGGTTAACCGACGAATACGGCAGATCCGAAACTGCAGCTTACTGTAACAAATCGTATCTTTCCCGCATACAATGACTATACAGGTTGCGGGGAGGGATCGGATATGATCAGCAGTTTTTACGAGTTGCGCGATAAGGACGTTGTCAATGTCAACAACGGGGAACGGTTGGGACGCATCTGCGATATCGACATTGATCTGGAGACAGCACGGGTATGTGCGCTGATATTACCGGGAAAATGCCGCTGTCTGGGGCTTTTCGGCCGTGAAGATGACATCACAATCGCATGGAATGAGATCACTTTAATCGGCGAGGACGTCATTTTGGTTAATAAATGTATGCCGCCGTGCGATAATAGGCGCTGTAAAAGCCCGCGTATTGACTAAAACCGTTTCATAGCGTATAATAAACCCATGTGAAAGGGGTGGGGAACGTATGCGCGTAATCGCCGGAAGCGCAAAGCGCAAACCGTTGAAAAGCACCGAAGAACCCGAGATGCAGCCCACCATAGAACGGGTCAAGGAAGCGGTTTTTTCAAAACTGCATTTCGAATTGGAGGGCAGGCGGGTGCTTGACCTCTTCGCCGGTTCAGGGCAGCTCGGAATCGAGGCGCTCAGCCGCGGAGCGGCGCATTGTGATTTTGTGGACAACTCCAAAGCCTCGCTCAGTTGCGTAAAAAAGAATGTGGAGTCCTGTGGCTTCACCGATCGCGCAGGAATTTACAGCACGGACGCGTTCGGTTTTATCAAGTCCGTCAACGAAAATTACGACATTGTTTTGCTCGATCCGCCGTTTAAACACGGGATTTTGGATAAGATGCTGCCGCTTGTGGCAAAGCATGTGGAGAAGAGCGGAATCATCTATTGCGAGACCAGCGACAAAGAGCGTCTGCCGGAGATCGCCGGAGATTTTGTGATGGATTCCCAGATTAAATACGGCTATATCAAGACGACTTATTATCGGCATAAGGACTATCATGAGGAAGAAGATTGATGGCCGCCGGTTTTACGGAAGGAATGATGGTGTATGAAGAAAATTGCAATTTGTCCCGGGAGTTTCGACCCCGTGACTTACGGACATATCGATATCATACGGCGGGCAGCCTCGCTGTTTGATGAGGTCATTGTCGTGGTTGCCAACAATCCGGATAAGAAACGGCATTTTACGGCGCAGCAGCGGTTGGAGTTTTTAAAAGAGTCCCTGTCCGATATCTCAAATGTGTCGGTTGACGTTTGGGACGGCCTGACCGCCGAATACGCCCGAAAGGTCGGTGCCGCCGCCATTGTCAGAGGTCTGCGCGCGATGACCGATTTCGAGAATGAATTCCAATTGGCGTTGACCAATAAAAAGCTTTATCCCGACGGCGATACCGTGTTTTTGACCACGAAGCTCGAAAACCTGTATATGTCGTCCTCGATGGTTCGGCAGTTAGCGGGTTTCGGCGGCGATACGACCGAATTTGTTCCTCCCTGTGTCAGTGCCGCTTTTAAAAACCGGGGAAAAAACAAATAAATATCTTACATAAAAGATGAAAATCAATTCGGCAGGAATTTTCCGGCCTTTGTGAAAGGATGGGACCATATCTTATGTCAGAAAAACGGCTCAGCATTGAAGACATCATCGACGAGATCCATGATTTACTTGACAAAGCGTGGGATTTGCCGCTGTCCAGAGGGCACAGTGTTGTTGATGCGGCGAAAATGCGCGATCTGCTGGAGGAAATCCGCGGTGGTCTGCCTGATGAGATCGGGCAGGCGCAGAAAATCGTTGCCGACCGCAGCGACATCATCACATCCGCCAAACGGGAGGCAGAGTCAATCATCGCAGCTGCCGAGGAACGTGCGAAAAAACTCATTTCCGAAGAGCGAATCGTGCATGATGCAAAGGAACTGGCTCAGAATATTGTCAGTGACGCCGAGTACAAAGCCGGGGAAGTCAAGCAGGGCGCCGTTGTTTTTGCCGACAACATTTTAAAGCGAACCGAAGATGAATTTACCAAGGGGCTCAACGACCTTCGTCAGTCGCGTGCGTCCCTTCGCAATACCCGCAGAGAGGATTAATCAGGTCTGATGGCGCGTAAAAAAGAAATTATTACAACTTTATTCGAAAGCGGAGTCGTCAGTGTCGCCCAACCGGATCAACCGTTCTGGCGTTCAACAGGGCGTCTTGCTGCGGTAAAAATTCGCACACAGCGTATTTTGGAAAATGACGATACGTCCGCTTCTGCGACAGCACTGGCCGATACGGCCTCCGACAGCCCGATGCTCATTACGAGAACATTGGGAACCTTGTGCAAACAGATGATGGATCGGTCACAGTCCTATCGGACAGTCATCGAGCGTTCCGTCGAGTTTCTCATGTCTGAACCGACCTGTCAAAGAGCCAATGCGGTTGCGGGAAGTCCGCACAACGGCTGGTTGTTTTCCATTCCGATTGCACAGCGTCTTGAGCTGCCGCACGCGATGATTTTTGACGATAAAAAGATTGTACTCTATCATGAAGGCCGAAGCAGTGAACTGAACGACGCACTCGGAAAAAAGTTTTTATTAGTAGGCGATATCATCGGCGGCGGCAACACCTATAACCGGGTTTGGCTGCCTGCAATCAATGAGACAGGCGGTTCGGCTGCGGTTGTATATAACATCATCGACCGCCGGCAGGGTGGGAGCGACCGGCTGGTGACGCTGGGCATTCCGCCGTTTTCGCTGTGCGATACCGATGCAACCTTTTTCCGCGAGGCCTTTGATTATAATCTCATCGATCAGGGTCAGCTGGATTTCGTGCTGGCCTATATCGCCGATCCGATCAAATCCATGTTGGACTTTGTACGTGAGCATCCCGATTTCATCACGAAATCCCTTGAAGGCGACGAGAGGACCAAAGCAGCCGCGATGCTCTGTCTGGAGCATGGATACTATACTGCAAAATAGCAGCATGATGCTGCATTCAAACGCGTCATAAAATCCGTGTTCCGTTTGCCACATAGCGCGCGCTTCCAACCACGATGTTTAAAATGGCTTACCGGAGAAAAAAGATTTAATAAAAAAATTATTTTTACGATAACAATAAAACAAAAAACGGAAAGGTGTTCGTTATGAGATTTCGCCAGATTCACCTCGATTTTCACACGTCCGAATGTGTTCCGGATGTCGGAGGCAAGTTCGACAAGAAACAGTTTCAGGAAGCGCTGAAAGTCGGCTGCGTCGATTCAATCACGCTGTTTTCCAAGGGCCATCACGGCTGGTGTTATCATCCTACCAAAGCCAATGTAATGCACCCGAAATTGAAGTTTGACCTGCTCGGTGCGCAGCTTGAGGCCTGCAAAGAACTCGGCGTGCGCACGCCGATTTATATTTCTGCGGGATTAGATGAAAAAGAGGTAGGCCGTCATCCCGAGTGGCTGGCGCGCAATGCCGACGAGAGTACTCTTGTCACTAAAAATTTCGACGAACCGGGTTATCATTGGCTCTGCTTTAACACCGGTTATCTGGACGTGCTGCTTGCGCAGATACGCGAAGTGGCCGAGTTATATCATCCGGTTGAGATCTTTTTGGACATCTGTGCGCCCAAGCCCTGTTATTGCAGCCGCTGCCGCGCGGATATGAAGAAAAAGGGGCTTGACGCCGCGAATCCCGACGACGTGATGAAACAAGCCGAGGACGTCTACGCCAACTATGCCCGCAGCGTGCGTGAGGCCATTGATTCGGTCGATAAAAATATCGCTGTCTTTCACAATTTCGGCCATCTGCATTGCGGGCGGCGCGATCTGGCCGATTTTCAGACCCATCTCGAGCTCGAATCGCTGCCCACCGGCGGCTGGGGATATGACGACTTCCCGTTCTCCGCGCTCTATGCCGAGACGTTAGGAAAAGAATACCTCGGCATGACCGGGAAATTCCACAAGAGCTGGGGCGAGTTCGGTGGATTTAAGCATCCGAACGCCCTGCGTTATGAGACCTCTCTTTCAGCGGCGCTCGGCGCCGGAAGTTCGGTCGGCGATCAGCTGCATCCGCTCGCAAAAATGGACATGTCCACTTATAAACTCATCGGCGCCGCTTACAGCGAACTCAAAGAGAAAGAGCCGTGGGTTAAGGATACCCGCGCGGTGGCTGATATTGCGTTGCTGTCGTCCGAGGCCGTCGGCGTCGCCGCAGGGAAAGAAATCAAAAGAACCGCCGATATCGGCGCTAACCGGATGCTGCTCGAGGGGAAATACCTCTACAGCGTCATCGATACCGAAGAGGATTTTTCGAAATTCAAGCTGCTTGTCATGCCCGACTGCGGCCGGGTGACTCCGGCAGTTGCCGCAAAACTGAACAGCTATCTCAAAAACGGCGGCAAATTGCTGGCATCCGGCACAAGCTGCTTAGCGATAGATAAAGACGAATTCGCGGTCGATCTGGGGGTAAAATACCTCGGTGAGAACGAATTTTCTCCGACTTATCTGAACAGTCAAGACCGTCTCAAGACCAATAACGGCGTTTTGCTGATGTACGGGAAAAATCATCGTTTCGAGACAGCGGGCGCGACGGAATTCGCAGCCGTCCAGAATCCCTATTTCAACCGTACCGCCGCACACTTCTGCTCGCATGCCCATGCGCCTAATGACCCGACCGACGTCGGACCCGGTGCGGCTTTGACCAAGAACACGGCTTATATCGGTTGGGAGATCTTCTCCGATTACGCCACCGAAGGCGCGCTGCAGTGCAAAGAACTGGTCACCGCACTGATCGAAAAGCTGATCGGCAGTGAAAAGACACTCCAAACCAATCTGCCCGACCGTGGCATCGTCACGCTGCGTAAAAAGGGCGATGTGCTCATCAACCACCTGTTGTTCGCGCACACCACCGTTCGGGGCGCCAACACCGAGGTCATCGAGGACCTGCTGCCGATTTATGACACCACTGTCGAAATTAAGTTGAAAAAAGCCCCGAAATCAATCGTTTTACAGCCGCAGGGCAAAGCGATTCCGTTTGAATATCAAAACGGTGTTTTGCTGTATACCGTTGAAAAATTCACCTGCCATCAGATGATCGAAATCAAATAAGGAATAACATGAGCTATCAGTACATTTTACGCTATGGAATCGCCCCCGGCTTCCATGAGGAGGAGGCTGTCTCGGGGCTGTTGGAATTCTGCCAAAGCGCCCAAATCGACAATGTGATGTTCCATCTCAACTGCGAACAGCTCAACCGGGGCCATATCTCGATTGAACAGACAACGCCGTGGCTTGAGACGATCAAAAGGGCGGGGGAACAGCTTGCCGAAATCGGGGTAAAGACCTCGATCAATCCCTGGATCACGACGCTGCATGCCGACCGGGGACGCAAACTGTGGGATTTTAACAAGTTCGGTACGATGGTCGACCCTTGGGGGCAAAAAGCCACTGCGGTCGTCTGTCCCGCCGATCCCGAATTTCAGAAATACCTCTGCGAGATGTACGCCTATTACGCTACCATACAACCCGATACGATCTGGGTCGAAGACGATTTCCGTCTGCATAACCACGCACCGCTTAAATGGGGCGGGTGCTTCTGCGAACGGCATATGGCAATTTATTCAGAGAGAGCGGGAAAGCCGCTTTCCCGCGAAGAATTTGTCAAAGGTGTTTTGATGCCCGGCGAACCGCATCCCTATCGTAAAATCTGGCTTGACGTTTCGCGTGAAACCATGCGGGGACTGGCGAAAAAAATCGGTGCCGCAGTGCATGCGGTATCACCTGAGACCAAAGTCGGCCTGATGAGTTCTTCCCCCAAAGTCCATTGCGCCGAGGGACGTGATTGGAGCGGTATTTTACGCGGCCTCGCCGGTGAAAACGATCCTGTCAGCCGTCCGCATCTGCCGTCTTATCAAGATGTGACAATGGCGCAGTACGAGTGGAATTTTGCCGCGCACTCCTGCCAAACCGCTGCCGATTGTCCGTCCGAGACGTTGATTTATCCCGAACTAGAGGGTTATCCGTTCGGGCGTTTCGTCAAGTCCAAAGCCATGATCCGTGCGCAGCTGCTGACTTCGGTTTTGCTGCCCGCCGACGGCATGACGTTAAATCTTTTTGACATGATGGGTGACGTCATCATCAAAGAATACGGCTACGACAAGGTTTTATCTCAGGCTAAACCCGTTTTGGAACGCATTACAGCGCTTGGTTTGAAGAATATGCAGCGCAAAGGCGTCTGCGTTCCGATCAATGAAAAGGCCTCCTATTCACTACACACCATAAAAGGTGAGCGCATGGAGGAACTCTATCCCGACGAGAGCTTTTGGTTCTCATTTTTGTCCGCTCACGGTATCCCGTGCCGCTTTGTGAAAACTACCGATTTTAGCGGTGAAATCGTCGCGGTCTCGGGGCAGTATTTCCGTTCGTTGACTGAAGACATGATCAAAAAGCTGTTTACGCACAATATTGTTTTATTGGATGGTGAGGCCGCGAATACCCTGTTCGAGATGGGACTCGGCGAATTGGCGTTGATCTCAGGCTGTGAACGGCAGACCGGCGACGCGGGTCCTGCGATCTGGCACCAAGTCGTCAACGGCGTCGAATATACCGCAATCCCCGAGGCCAGAGTCGGCGTCGGCGATTGTTATTTCAACATCCGATACAGTGAAGCGCCTTATCTGATCACCGAGGCTAAAAACTACATGGGCGAGGCAGTCGGAAACGGCATTGCGCTGACCGGGTCGAAATGCCTCATTTTCCCGTTTTCCTCACCGGATATGCCTTCCGCTTTACTGACGCCGATTCACCGCGATATTCTGTTCGGCGTGATTGCCTCGTGCAAATCAGCGATGCCCTGCGCGGTCGGCGGAACCTACCTGTTTCCGGCGCTGTTTTCCCAAGAAGACAAGGACATTCTGTTGATTGTAAATTTTTCGCCGGACGAAACCGACGACATCACCGTGTTCATCCCGAGACCCGAACAATATCGAAAAATCATTTTAGACGGCTGTGAAGACCCGGAGCATAACGGCGAGTATTATAGTTTCCGCAAAAAGCTGGCGACCGGGGAGGCAGCTGTTCTGACCTTGATTCGTTAAGGAGGCGGTCGGATGCTGGACAAATCTAAAATCAAAGCGTTTAACGAACTGAAAATCGGCCTTGTGATGTCGGGCGGCGGTGCAAAAGGCGCCTATGAGGGCGGTGTGATTGCGGCGCTTTATGATCTCGATCTGCGCGATAAAGTCAAAGCGGTTTCGGGTACATCCATCGGCGCGTTGAATACGATGCTGTTTGCCACCGGGGATCAAAAACTCTGCCGAGAGCTTTGGAATGAGAAGGACGTCGCGGGATTTATGTTTAAAAACGGCAGAGTGCCGTCGGAAAGGAGAAAAGAATTTTTAAAATTCGTCAATACCGGGCGCGGTTTTCCCGATTTCCACTCGGCGATCTCCTACATAGCCGCCGGAAACCAGTCGGCCTTTACGCTTGAGGGCGTTCGGCAGTTCATCCAGTCCTGCGACATCGCGCCACTGTGGCGTGACGGACGGGATTATTATGTCTGTGCCTATAACTGTGAGCGGTTTGAACCGGAATATTTTCATCTGAACGAATGCGATTATAAACGCGCCGTCGACTGTACGTTGGCCTCGGCTGCGATCCCGTATCTGTTCGAGCCGATTGTAATGGACGGCATCCGGTATTGCGACGGCGGAATCGCTGCCCCCGGGTCTCCGGATGAAAATGCTGACGGAACGCCTTTCAAGCCCCTTTTAGAAAAAGACTTGGATATCCTCATCGGCGTGCATCTTCGGGAGCCGTCACAGGTTAAAACGATCCCTTCGACGCCGGAACGGGAGGTCATCGATATTGTCCCGACCCGTTCCATCGAGCCGGTCAGGGGCATTTCGGCCATGAATTTTACGCATTCTTATCTGCGCGATAAATACGAACTCGGATATCGGGATGCAATGAGCCTATTAGCGCCGAAAATCATCTCTTGGCTCAAGGCAGCAGAAGAGAAAAAATCCCTTTTCAAGCGTTCTTGAACGCAAACCACCCATCCGGTTTTTGATCGGAATAAACAAATCCGATATCTTCATAAACGCCTGCGCGTCAAGAGAATTATTGTTTAAATGCAAACCAAGTGTCTACATTCCAATCGGAATAAACAAATCCAATGTCCTCATAGACACGCATGGCGACCGGATTTTCGACCCATAAATAAATATCTTTATTGTTATAATGCTCGAGCTGAAAGCGCATCGCCGCGCTCATCATCGCCCGGGCATACCCTTTTCCCCGAAACTGCGGCAGGGTAAAGACGTCCTGTACCAGTGCAAGATGGGTGATATTGTCGTGTTCAATGCTGACCGAGGCAGCGCCGCAGCTGTTTTCACGCCCAACAAATACGTCGATACTGCCGTAATTCATGCAATCGCGTGTGGCCAGCGCGCACCAGTCGCCGCCGTCGTGGGCGAAGAACATATTATAAATCTCATCGTCAAAGCGTTCTTTACGAATAATCTGCAGCTTCGGAGAGGTGTATTCCTTGAGTGAACCGCCGCCCCATAACATCAGTTTTCGGTCAGCGACCTCAATCGTCCAACCGCGTTTTCGGAGCGCCGGAGTCAGCAGCTCACGTTCGTTTTCAAAACCGCCGAAGAAGATGCGCGGTGTGACGGCTTTGGTATAATAAAACGCTTCGACCATCTCCAGCGCCGATTCCGAGTCAGACAAATCAGAGATCACGGCGTGGTTGCAGTCGTGCGAATTTTTATTGGTGTCGGAATAGAAAAAGTGGGCAAAAGAGGTCTTTATAAGATTCGCGCAGTGGCACAGCAAGTTGTTTTCACAGGTCATGACGGTTTTTAAATCGGTCATCAAATCACCTCAAAGCTATTATATAGTTTTAAAATAAAAAAATAAAGATCTCTGTAACAAAAGGGTGAAAAGTGTGGTCATATAAGCGGACCGGAGGCGTGAGCATCCGCCTCCGGTCCGACGGCCATACCTAAAGGGAGATAACACAAAAGGGGTAGCTTAAAAGCTACCCCTTTTGTGTTTGGGAAGAAAAGGCTTTACGGCCTTTTCTTCTTTTTAATAATGCGCTTAAAAGCTACCCCTTTTGTGTTTGGAAGAAAATTCGGTTTTGTCTTTGCGAGGAGAGGCGCGGGACTTGATACTGCGCCCGACGAAGCAATCCAGAGTACCGTGTCCGGATTAAACGGTGATCTAATTCGACCGCAATGTCTGGATTGCCGCGGGGCTAAAGCCCCTCGCAATGACGTTAAATTCAATATCAAATCAGCGTCAGCTGTTCATTCTTTTCTTCCAGCATGTTCATATAGCGAAAAATCTGACCCACATCGTGCATCACGCCGTGTTTTTCACATTCATTGTGGAAAATTTTCATCAGTTTCGGGCTGTTGTCGCTGATGCACGAGTAGGCAAGCCCGTATTTTTGAATGTATTTTTGCATTATGCCCGGGAAATGCCGGTTGAGCGCGGCATAAAAATACTCGCGGTCACCGTCGCGCAAGGTTACCCCCATATCCCAGCAGATAATGCCTTTCACCCCGGCCTCGAAACAATAAGATAAAATCCCGCGCAGGTTTTCTTCGGTGTCGTTTATAAATGGCAGTATCGGACACATCCAGACCACCGTCGGAATGCCGTTATCACGCAAAGTTTTCAAGACCTCAAACCGCCTTTTGGTTGTGCAGACGTTCGGCTCGAGAATTTTACATAAATCCTCGTCATAAGTTGTCAGCGTGATCTGTACCACACATTTGGCTTTTTCATTAATGCTTTTCAGCAGATCGAGGCCGCGCAGAATCAAATCGGATTTCGTCAAAATCGCAAGTCCGAATTCCAATCGGTCAATCACTTCAAGGCAGCGGCGGGTGTATTCGATTTCCTTTTCAAGCGGGATATACGGATCGCACATTGAGCCGGTTCCGACCATGACGCGGCTGCGCTTTCGAAGCAATTCGCTTTCCAACTGTTCGGGTGCGCCGGTCTTAACCTCGATATCTTCAAAATCGTGCAAAAACTGATAACACAAACTGCGGCTGTCGCAGTAGATACACCCGTGCTGACAGCCGCGATAAATATTCATGCCGTTTTTGGCAGAAAGAATGGATTTGTATTGTTTATAATGCATTACTCAGCGATAAAGTGGCAGATGTCGAGGATGATCTCGCCGTTCTCGTCGGGTTCTATAAAGCGCGGATAAGCATAGCGTTCAAAGAACCAGTATGCTCCTTGTTCATCGGTAACGATTCTCATGCCGTCGGCCTGAAGCTGTTTGTTGCAATTTTCTTCTTGAAAATAGACATTTGCCTCACTGCCCCTGACCCAGCAAACGCCGAGGTCGGCAGCGGGGAAGTCATGAGAATCAAAGCCATCGGGAACAACTGTTTCAGCCGGTAGGAACATACCGATCCAATACTCAAACGGCTCGTTCTTTTTCCAACGCATCAATCCGACATGAGCGCCGCCGTCTTCATATACAGAGAGAAATTCCGGCGTGTAAAGCGCTGTGAGAGATGCAAACCGATTTGTATTTAACCACTCGTGCCATTGAAAGCTGTAACCGAGGTTTACACGATCCTTTTCGCCGTACCGAATGCCGATAAACCTTGACGCGGGAACCTTTTGGCGATAACACCTGACTATTTCCGGCATATTACTCCTCCCTTGCTAAAGTCAATTTTCGAATATTTTGAAACCTTATTAAATAATCCTTGCGCCGGTCACGCCCATAATTCCCAAAATTCGCTCGAGTAAAGGACGGGTGTCGGTGAGTTCATTATCCAAATCAATCAGCGTATAAGCCCAGTTGCCGCGGCTCTGGTTGGACATGTATTCGATATTATGTCCGCCGCCGGAGATGATCGACGTAATGGAGCTGACCATGTTGGGAATGTTTTTATGCAAAACAGTAACACGGGGCTTGCCGCCGTAGGGCACATTGCAGGCCGGGAAATTGACCGAGTTGCGGATGATGCCGTATTTGAGATAATTGATCATCTCTTCGGCGGCCATCTCGGCGCAGTTGTCCTCGGACTCGGGGGTCGAAGCGCCGAGGTGGGGGATGCAGAGCGTGTTGGGCAGCGCAAGCACTTCTTTGGACGGGAAATCGGTGGCATAACAGGCAATCGTACCGTCTGCGATGGCATCGGCCAGCGCGGCGGTGTCGACGAGTTCCCCGCGTGAAAAGTTTAAAAGCCGCGCCCCCTTTTTGGTGGCTTGAAACAGTTCTTTTCCGTACAATCCTTTGGTTTTTTCGGTGTAGGGCACATGCAGTGAAATATAGTCGCTGGTGGCGACAAGTTCCTCAATGGAACAGGCTTTTTTGACGGCACGCGATAAGCTCCAGGCCGCGTCGACGCTCAAAAACGGATCGTGACCGCAGACCTGCATATCGAGTGCGTAACCCGTGTTGGCGACCTGCGCGCCGATGGCGCCTAGTCCGATGACGCCCAGTTTTTTGCCTCTGATCTCCGGGCCGATAAACTGCGATTTGCCTTTTTCAACCGTCTTAGCAACATCTTCCGCATCCGTCAGCGTTTTTGCCCAGGCAATACCCTCGGCGATCTTGCGTGATGACAGCAACAAGGCCGCGACGACGAGTTCTTTGACGGCATTGGCGTTCGCACCCGGCGTGTTAAAGACCACGATGCCGCGGTCGGAACAGGCGTCAATCGGAATATTATTCACGCCTGCGCCCGCTCTGGCGACTGCCAGCAGCGATTTGGGCAGCTCCATATCGTTCATATTGAAGCTTCGCAGAATAATTCCATCCGGTTCTGTACAATCGGAACAGACTGTGAATTCAGGCGGCGTCAGCAGGGACAGGCCGGAGTCGGAAATGGCGTTTAACGTTTGAATCTTATACATAAGATTACCATCCTTATATTAATATGGGAAGTTTAGTTCGGAAGAATCAAAACTTTTGGCTTGAAAAATTAATTTTTCAAGCTTTCCCCCTCGAACTTGGCCATAAATTCCACCAAAGCTTCAACACCCTCGACCGGCATTGCGTTGTAGATGCTTGCGCGCATACCGCCGACAGTGCGGTGGCCTTTGAGATTGACAAAACCCGCTTGTTTCGCCGTTTTGATAAACATATCGTTGAGTTCCTCGGTAGGCAGAATGAATGGGATGTTCATCAGAGAGCGATCATTTTTAACGACCGTGCCTTTAAACAGTTTTGAGTTGTCGAGGAAATTATATAAAATCGCGGCTTTTTTCTCGTTGATTTTCTGCATTTCAGACACACCGCCGCGTTCCAGCATCCATTTGAACACCAAACCCATGACGTAGATCGCATAAGTCGGCGGGGTGTTGAACATCGATTTTTCCTTGGCGTGAATCGCATAAGAGAGCATGGTCGGGGTGTTCGCCGGCTCGTGCCCGATCAGGTCGTTTCGAATAATCACGACCGTAACGCCCGCCGGCCCGAGATTTTTCTGCGCACCGGCATAAATCATTCCGAATTTGGTAATGTCAATCTGTTCGGAGAGAATTGATGAAGACATATCCGCAATCAACGGTACATTCCCGACGTCGGGCAGTTTTGTGAACCGGGTGCCGTAAATAGTATTGTTCAGAGTGATATGAAAATAATCCGCGTCCTTGGAGAAGGTGTTCGGGTCAAGGTCGGGGATGTAGTTGAAAACTTTGTCTGCGGAACTTGCAACGACGTTTGCCGTGCCGAATTTGGAGGCCTCGGCGACCGCACGTTTGGACCATTGCCCGGTTATAACGAAATCAGCTTTTTTACTGCCGGTTAAAAGATTCATCGGGATCATATCGAACTGCAGCGAAGCGCCGCCCTGTAAAAATAATACGGTATAGTTGTCGGGGATCGCCATCAGCGTACGCAGGTCGGCTTCGGCCGCTTCAATGATGGCTTCGTAATCCTTGGAGCGGTGGCTCATCTCCATCACCGACATGCCGCAAGTGCCGTAGTTGACCAGTTCGCTCTGTGCTTTTTGCAGTACTTCGAGCGGGAGCATGGAGGGACCCGCAGAGAAGTTAAATACTCGTTCCATATTTGTGATCTTCCTTTCGTCTTTGCCGCGATTGCCATGATGTGTAATATTATACGCTATTTTTGCATACCGTGCAAGCCCCTGCGAGAGACAGAGAAGAGAGGGCAGGGGGATTATTTTTGTAGGGCGGGGCATCCCTGACGCGACGTGTACCGCAGGAAAAAGAAGAAAATCAAAAGCAAAAACTGGTACCGCCGCAGTGGGTAATCGGGACATGTAGGGAATGGTCTTGACCATTCCGAAAAATCGCAAGTGAAAAAATCGGAAATAAAAAAGCGGGATCCGGTTTGTCATTCTGAGCGCAGTCGAAGAATCTCGGACTGATGAAAGCAAAAAATAAAAAGGCGGAGATCGGTTTGTCATTCTGGGCGCAGTCGAAGAATCTCGGGCTGATAAAAACGAAAAATAAAAGGCGGGGAATTCCCCGCCTTTTTAAATCGCAATTTTACCGCTGGACTCTACCGCTGCCGTCGCCGCCCGCGAGGGCTTTGACCTCTGCGACCGAGACGTGGTTGAAGTCGCCTTCGACCGCATGCTTCAGGCAAGAGGCCGCAACCGCGAATTCGAGCGCATCGGCACTGCTCATGCCGGTCAGTATGCCGTAGATCAGGCCGCCGCCGAAGCTGTCTCCGCCGCCGACCCGATCGACGATGTGCACATCGTAGTTCTTGGAGAAATAATAGTCCTTGCCGTCATAAAGCATACCGGCCCAGTTGTTGTCGTTGGCCGATTTGGAGCTGCGCAGCGTGATAGCCACCTTTTCGCAGCCGAACCGCTTGGAGAGTTCCGCCGCGACGAACTTGTAACCCTCGTGGCTCAGCTTACCGCCGCCGACATCGGTGTTCGGGGCCTTAATGCCGAAGACCTTGTCCGCATCCTCTTCGTTGGCGATGCACAGGTCAACGTACTTCATCAGTTCGCCCATGACCTTGCCGGCCTTCTCGGTCGACCAGAGGTTTTTGCGGTAATTCAAATCGCAGCTGACCTTAACGCCGAGTTTTCTTGCGGTTTTCACCGCATCGAGGCAGGCCGCAGCGCAGTTGTCGGACAGGGCGGGGGTGATGCCGGTAAAATGGAACCACGCACAGCCCGTAAAAATTTTTTCCCAGTCGAACTCGGACGGATCCGCCGCCGCGATCGAGGCGTATTTGCGGTCGTAGATGACCTTAGAAGGACGCTGGGAAGCGCCTTTTTCGCAATAATAGATGCCCAGCCGTTCCCCGCCGCGTACAATCATCGAAGTATCGACGCCGAAACGGCGCAGCTCGTTGACGGCTGCCTGGCCGATCTCATGCGCCGGAACTTTGGTCACAAACGCCGCGTCGAGGCCGTAGTTGGCCAAACTGACGCTGACATTGGCCTCGCCGCCCGCATAATAGACGTCAAAGCTGTCGCATTGGACGAACCGCTGGTAGTTCGGGGGCGAGAGCCGAAGCATGATCTCGCCGAAACAGACGATTTTAGCCATGTCAATCGCTCCTAATTAAAACTTTTTTTGCAGCAGATGCAGGGTGAAGCCGTTCAGATCGATATCGAGATAAGCGGCATTCAGCTTGCCTTTGTCGTTGTATTTCATGCCATCCGGGTTGAACTTGATGCCCTTGTCGGTCATGTAGCGCACGCCGCGCTCGGTGCTGTTGGTCGCGATGGCGACGTGGCCTTTTTCCGCCAGATAGGGCGTCATGACCTCAAACTCAGTGCCGACAAAACCCTTTGTCTGCGGCAGGTCAAACGCCATCGAAAGGAACGCCTTGACCGTATCGGTCTGCGCGTCGTCTTTGGTATAGATGCCGACGTGGGCGATCTGGTAGCCCAGAATCGCTTTGACGGCGGTTTTGGTCAGTTCGGTGATCTTGGCGTAGTTGCCCTCTTTGATCGCGACTTTGTCAATGACGAAAGAACCGCCGCAGGCCAATACATTGGGCAATGCCAGATAGTCGGCGATGTTTTTCTCGTTCACGCCGCCGGTCGGCAGGAACTTCATCTGCGCATACGGGCCTCCGAATGCTTTCAATGTCGCAATACCACCCATCTGTTCGGCGGGGAAGAACTTGACCGCAGTCAGACCCATCTCGAGCGCCGCTTCGATTTCTGCGGTGCCGGAAACGCCGGGCATGACCGGGATTTTGTTGTCGAGGCACCATTGGACGACCTTGAGGTTAAAGCCTGGGGCGACAATATATTTTGCGCCGCATTCGACGGCTTCTTTCGCCTGTTCAACGGTCAGCACCGTGCCTGCGCCGAGGATGATTTCGGGAACTTCCTTGGCGATACGGCGAATGCAATCCGCTGCGGCTGCGGTGCGGAACGTGATTTCGGCAACGGGAAGACCGCCCGCGACCAGTGCTTTTGCCACAGGTACTGCGGTATCGGCATTATCCAGTGCAATGGCGGGTACGAGTCCGTATTCGCCGATAAGTTTAAGCAGATCGTTCATAAATATGACATCCTTTCCGATTGCGAAAGTTTTCTCTTTATAGATTATTTCATGTCGACGGGCTTGATAAAGTCCTGATCGGTAAAGGTGTAGTTCTCACCGGCCATGGCCCAGCAGAACGCGTAATTCGAAGTTCCCGCTGCCGAGTGAATCGACCAGGTCGGGCTGATGACGGCCTCGTGGTCTTTCATGACCAGATGGCGGGTTTCGGTCGGTTCGCCCATCAGGTGGAAGACGACGTCGTCCGCGCCGAGGTCAAAGTAGAGATAGGCCTCCATGCGGCGGTCGTGGGTATGCACCGGCATGGTGTTCCAGATGCTGCCCTTTTCCAAAATCGTGACGCCCAGCATCAGCTGGCAGCTCTTGGCGATACCGTCGGCGTGGATGTATTTATAGATTGTACGCTCGTTGCAGTTGGCCTTGTCACCCATATGCGCCG
This sequence comes from Oscillospiraceae bacterium, assembly GCA_035380125.1. Taxonomy (NCBI): domain Bacteria; kingdom Bacillati; phylum Bacillota; class Clostridia; order Eubacteriales; family Oscillospiraceae; species Oscillospiraceae bacterium. The sequence continues at coordinate 37,625 of DAOSWV010000007.1, read as the reverse complement.
GAGTGGCTTTGGTGATGTCGATGAGAACGGTCGGATAAGCCATATGCGCCGTGCAGGAGACAAAATAGAGCTGGCAGGGGTTGGCTGCATCTTCACTGGCAACTGTGACGTCTTTGTTGCCCTTGCCGACATAGAGCGCGTCTTTGTTGTTGAGAACGTATTTCTTTCCCTCGACCGTGACGACAGCTTTTCCGCCGCCGGTGTTTAAAAACGCCAATTCACGGCGTTCGAGGAAATACTCGGTTTTGAGTTCCGGTTCCTCGAGTTTCAAAGTCTTTTTCACCGGAATGCAGCCGCCGATGATATAGCGGTCGTAATGGGAATAGACCATTTTAATTTCGTCTTCAACAAACAAGTTTTCAATTAAAAACCGTTCACGAAGCTCATCGGTGGTCAGGTATTTTGCATCGTCGGGATGGGAGCACTGTCTGATATCCAACATAATTATAACATTCCTTTCATTTAAAGCGGGAAGTTTGGCCTGTCAAGGATAAACTTCTGGGTAAGTCGAAGACTTACCTGGCTAACCAACCGCCGTCGCAGGCAATCGTGAAACCGTTGACATAGTCCGCTGCGGGTGAGGCCAAAAAGACCGCGACGCCGGCGACGTCATCGGGGGTGCCCCAACGACCTGCCGGAATGCGTGCAAGAATGCTGGCTTCGCGTTCGGCGTCGGCGCGGATCGGTGCGGTGTTGTTGGTGGCCATATATCCCGGGGCGATAGCGTTGATATTGATGTTGAATTTGGCCCATTCGTTGGCGAGTTCCATCGTGATGCCCTTGACGCCGCTCTTGGATGCGCAGTAAGACGGAACGCGGATGCCGCCCTGATAGGAGAGCATCGAAGCGATGTTGATGATCTTGCCGCCGCCCTGTTTCATATATTCCTTGGCGACGCGCTGGGAGAAGAAAAAGACGGTTTTGAGGTTGATGTTCATTACGTCGTCCCAATCCTTCTCGGAGAAGTTGATCGAATCCTCACGGCGGATGATACCGGCGTTGTTGACGAGGATGTCGACGTGGCCGAATTTGGCGACGCAGTCTTTGACAATGTCATCGATCGGCTCGATGGACATCAGGTTGGCTTTTTGGCCTTCAAACCGTCTGCCGCAGGCCTCAACAGCCGCTTTGATCTCTGCGAAATCGCCGGGATAAGAGGCGCCGTAGATGTCCGCGCCAGCTTCAGCCAGACCTTTAGCCATGCCGTAACCGAGACCGACTTCACAGCCGGTGACGATGGCGACTTTACCTTTGAGAGAAAAATTGGTTGACATAAAAAACACTCCTTTGAAAATGGTATTGGGATTACTTGAGGGTATTGAGCGCGTTGTCAAGATCCGCGCACAGGGAATCGGCATCCTCAAGGCCGACCGAGATACGGAACAGCCCGGAGGGAATATCGATTTCGGCAAGTTTTTCGGGTTCGCCCGCACCCGGGAAGTTGAATAAGCTCTCGTAGCCGCCCCAACTCGGGCCTTCTTCAAAGTACTGCAGCGATTTGAGCGCCTGAAGCACTTTTTCTTTCGGGGCCTTAGCGATAAAGGACATCAGGCCGGTATAGCCGCGCATCTGTTTTTTACCGAGTTTGTAGCCGGGGTCACTTTCGAGTCCCGGATAGTAAACCCGTTCGATCATCGGATGCTGCTCGAGGAACTTGGCGACCTGTACGCCGTTTTTACAGTGCTGCTCCATGCGCAGGGGGAAGCTTCTCAGGGAGCGGGTCAGCAGCCAGGCCTTCATCGGGTCGACACATGAACCGTAGGTGGTGCGTTCGTTCCAGCCGAATTTGCTGAGTTCAGGGTCTTTGGTGATAATGACGCCCGCGATGATGTCGCTGTGTCCGCCGAGGTATTTGCTGGCGGAATGCATCACGACGTCCGCGCCCAGATCGAGCGGGTTCTGAAAATACGGGGTCGCCCAGGTGCTGTCAATCAGCACTTTGATGCCCTTGGAATGGGCTAACTTGCTGATTGCGGCGATGTCCTGCACCAAAAAGATGTTCGACGACGGGCTTTCAAGGTAAATGATCTTTGTATTGGGCTGAATCGCTGCTTCAAATTCGTTCAGGTCATCACCGTGGACATAGGTCACGCCGATGTTGTAGCGCGGACAGAGCGTGGTGTCAAAGAAGGCCTTGACCGGCAGATAGACGCTGCGCACGACAACCGCATGGTCACCGGATGACAGCAGCGCCATCAAGGAACTGGTGATCGCCGCCATACCGGAGGCGAACAGCAGGGCATGGTTGCCTTTTTCAAGCTGCGCAATTTTTTGTTCGGTAACCTTAACGGTCGGGTTGTCCACGCGGGTGTAGACATAGCCAAAGCTCTTTTCCTTGCGGGTAAACAGGGTGTTTTCGAAGATCGGGGGCACAACGGCACCGAGGTATTGGGTATAGTCGTCGCCGAGGTGGGCGACGGTATTCGGTACTTTGGAATAATCCTTTTCCATGATGTAATCGCACTTTCTGCCCGATAACAGGGCAAATGGTTTAGAACCCCATCCGGGTCCATTTTCCCGCTTCATTCGCGGGAATATTTAAGATTTCTTTGACAAGAGAGACGTAATATCGGTAATTTTCAATCGGAACACCGTTCGGGATGCGGTGGTCGAGTCCGAAGACAATTCCGAGGTCATTTTTTAACGAGCCGACTTTATATTCGACCTCGCGGCGGATGTACTCTTTGGTTCCGCTCAAAGTGTACTTGTCGATGCCGGCCTTGTAGGCAAGGCGGTTTCCGAGTTGCTTCCGGCTTTTGACGATGTCCATCCCGGAGCCCGGTTCCATCGGAAAACAGACGTTAACGCCGCTCTCGGCGATGTTTTCAAGCAGGGGATTCATATTGCCGTCGCTGTCCTGAGAAAAAATCGTAGCGCCGAGGGCTTTTGCCGCATCCCAAAGCTTGCTGTAATACGGTTTAACGAATTCGTTAAACAGCGAAGGACCGATCAGCGGGCCGCTTTTTCCGGCCATGTCCTCATGGACGTATAAATTGTCGACGGCGAGTTTCCCTTCGAGCCGTTCAAACACTTTCAGCGAGGTGTCGGCGAACGTGTCGAGCATATCCCGAATTAGATCCGGGTCGTCGTAATAGGCGATGCAAAGATTCTCTTCGCCCATCAGTTCGCGAGGCATATCAAATCCGCCCGGGATTTCAAGGTGCGTCAGCGCGTCGTGTTCACGTGCTTTGGCTGCCGCATTCACGGCTTCCATGTCGATCCGTTTTTCGTCGAATTGAAATTTCGGCTTGATTTTTTCCCAACTCTCAAAATCGGTGACCGGATATGAGACGGGCAGGGGGATGGTCGCGGTGGCGGTACAGAGCTTGACGGTACGGCCCATATAATCCTGCGAAATGACATATCCGTCGCCTTTTTCAAGCACTTTTTCCTCAAACGGGTCCATCAGACCGCAGTTGGCACCGGCTGGTATGCGTTCCACCCAGTCGAAATTGAAAGCGGATAGATCGCGCTCGGCCTCGGTGGCACCCTGCGCAGCCCATTCCTCATCGAGCCCGATCAGTTTCCCGAAAATCTCGACGAACATGGGGCGGGGCGCGCCTTTGAAGGTCATCAGGTCAATATATTGCTGTCTTGTCCAAAACATGATTTTGTTATTTCTGCCTGCAGAGGTATTCCGTCAGTGCCAGCAACGTCAGCGACTGGCCGTAGCCGGTGGAAGTCAGGCGGATCTGTTTGTAATAGTCCTTGGTCATGTGGACGACCGTGCCGTAGGAGGCGTTCAAAACGATGCCGTCGGGGCCGATTTCTTTCCAAAGCCCGTCAATGCCTTTTTCGCAGACAGCTTTATAACTGTCGTCGAGCACACCGGAGGCCACGCCTTTTTGCAGGCCGTAGATGAATCCGGCGGAACCGGAACTCTCCAAATACGCGGTCGGGTCGTCGACCAGCGTGTGGAACAAACCGGATGCGTCCTGATATTTTTTCAGCGCCGCGCACTGTTTGCGGTAGCCGTTAAAAATTGCGGTCTTGTCCGGTTCGGGGATGTCGATGTATTCGGTCATATCGATCGAAGCCGCCGTGAACCAGCAGTTGCCGCGGCACCAGAGCGCCTTGCCGAAGTTGTGATGCCCGTCGAAAGTCCAGCCGTGGAATAACAGCCCGGTTTCGGGGTCTTGGAGATATTTGATGTGAATTAAAAACTGTTTTATCGCTTCGTCTTTGTAGGCCTGATTGCCGGTGATCTGACCGATTTTCGCCATTGAAAGCGCGGTCATGAAGACCGTGTCGGCCCAGAGCTGCTGGGTGTTCAACGAATCAATCGTCAGATGCTGAAGGCCGCCCTCATCGGTGCGGGGCATCTCGTGCAGAACCCATTCGGCCCAGCGGATGCAGAAGTCGCGGTATTTTTCGTTGCCCGTCTCCTCATAAAGGTGCGCCATGGTCGAAAGCGGCGCCATGGTGTTGACGTTTTTCATGATCTTGTCTTCGTCGGGCATTTTGGAGTCAAACCACTCGATCAGATAGTCGAGATACTTTTTCTTGCCGCTGTATTTATAATATTTATAGATACCGTAAAGACCGACGCCCTGAGACCAGTCCCAGATGTTCATGTTGAGCAAGATGTTTGTGCCTTCGGTGCCGATTGCGATCAGGGTGTCGATGATCTGTTCGCATTTTTGTTCGACGACCGCCTTATTTTCCCGCATGATTATAACCTCCGCGTTATCATTCGGGCCGGATTTCATCCCATCCAAACCCATGGTACATTGTACCACGACGCCATTCGGATGTAAACCCTAAAAGGCAAGAAAACCGTGCCGAAAAAGTGATTTCGTCACGCAGTTGATTTGTTTAATTCGCCTGCGTTTCAAAAAGCGGATGGTGGTAATATTCATCGAAAAAACACAATAGCTTATTGAAATGATTGATAGAAAACAATTTAAATCAAATGTAAACCATTGACAAAACCGGCAAATCATTATATAATTCTACCATGCATTTTATGGAATTTAACCGATCCGGGAGGGACTTTCATTTTACGGGAACTGACGCTGGACGAAATTCGGAAAATTGAATTGGAAATTCTAACGGCATTCGATCTGTTCTGCCGTGAAAACGATCTACGCTATTCGCTCGGTTTCGGTACAATGATCGGTGCCGCAAGACATCGCGGGTTTATTCCCTGGGATGACGATATCGACGTAATTATGCCCCGACAGGATTATATGAAATTTATCCGGCTCACAAACTCCGGGATGGGAAGATATGCCGTCGAATCTCCTTATAAAAAGAAAACAAAAAGCGCTCCGCCCCATCCTTATTTATACACGAAAATTTGCGATAACGATACAATATGGCTCAGTTATCCGAAACAGTGGAAAATTGAAATGGGCGTCAACATCGACGTGTTCCCCATAGACGGTTTACCGGCTGACAGCGCAAAAACGGAGCGGCACGTTCAGCGCACCGAAAAAAGAGCGTTGGTTTTTTGGATATTTCATATGTCCCATTACCGAAAAAACTGGTGCGAACCAACCCTGCCTTGGCGTTGTGTGAATACGGTGAGAATGCTTTTGCCACAGGGTGCGGCGATTCGTTTTGTAGACCGTCTACGGATGAAATACCCATGTGAAAGCACCGGTCACATCGGATTACTGACGGCCTGTTACGGGGGAAGAGAACGCGCATTGCTCACGGACATAGCCGAGTGTGTCGATATGGAATTCGAGGGCAAAACGTTCAAAGCCATGGTCGGATATGATCGGCTTTTGCGTAACACCTACGGTGACTATATGACGCCGCCGCCCCCTGAAGAGCGTGTTCGAAAACACGATTTTGTCGCTTTCAGCAAAGAATAAACGGTTTATAAAACCAGCGTTTCAAACAATCGTGCGGCAAAAAGCGTATGCAGTTCCCTTGTGGGATGATTGATGTGATTGGCAAGCAGGGAAGTGATATCCGCGCCGTTTTCATAGAGTTTTTTCCAATCAGTATAACAATCGCAGACTTCAATGTCGTTTTCTCGGCAGATCTGTTTTGCGCTGTTCATATATAAATCCATCACGCCCTCGGTTTGCAAACGGCAGCAGGCGGCTGCCGCTTTCGGACACATCTCGCCTGCAGGAAACTCCGGCCAAATCGAGACGCACATCATGTTCGGCGTCATAAAAATCGTTTTAATGCCGGCGGATTTCAAACGCTCCAATAACAGCAGTAACGTTTTTTTATAACTGTCCAATGCCACCATTCCGCCGTGCACATCGTTGAGCCCGTAACAGACCACCGCGATGTCGGGTTTATGATCAATCACGTCTTTTTGTACCCGTGAAAGACCTCCGGCGGTGTTGTCCCCGCCGATCCCCGCATTGATAAATGCGAAAGGACATTTCGGAAACACGGTCTCAAGCATGCGTTTCAGCTGTGCGTGATAGACGTTTTCCGGATCCTTGATATTTTTAAACTGCCCGTTTTCTTCCCGCGTCTCAAAACAACCCTCGGTTACGCTGTCGCCTAAAAATGCGATTTTGAGCGGGTTTTCCATTCGTTTTTCCGCTGTCTGTGCGCAGAATTTTTCAATCACGCCGTTCATGGTCTTCCTCCGAAAAAGTTTGCATTCAGTATACCACGCGGCTGACGACTTGGCAACGCAGCGGGAATGTGTTAAACTGTTATTAATAATTTACGCAAGGACGTTCCCATGAAAAAAACTTCAAAGAGACTTTCAATATCCTTCGGCATTTTATGGACCCTGTTTTCACTGCTGCCGTATTTTGTATACGGGTTGATCAACATCGGCGTCTGGTTTCCGACGCTTATCGGGATCTTCTTTATTCTGCTTCCGGTTCTTGCGCCGGCTGCGAAAAAACTGCTGAAAAAAGCCTACAAGCCGATAAAAATAATATTCTGGTCGGTGTTCTGTACCGGAGCGGCCTATCTGGTTGTAATGATTGCAGTCGTCGCTGTCGGTTCCTATGTTCCCGTATCCGCGAATCCCGATGCGGTAATCGTTATGGGCGGGGGCATTGAGGGCGACCGGCCCAAACTGATGTTGCAATATCGGCTCGATGCGGCTTATGACTTTTTAACCGAACACCCGGATGTCGTCTGTGTGGTCAGCGGCGGCGAAGACAGCGGCAGCGACCGGACCGAAGCCGATGTGATGAAACAATACCTCGTCGAAAAAGGGATCATACCCGAACGGATTTTCGAGGAGGACAAGTCGACCGACAGCCACGAAAACCTCCTTTTCAGCGCGAAAATTTTAGAGGAAGCCGGAATCGGAAACAATGTGGTGGTTGTCACGGATCGCTTTCATCAATACCGCAGTTCGTTGTATGCCACGAATGCCGACCTTGTCAGCACGCCCTATTGTTCGAAGAGCCCGTATATTTTACAGCAGTCTTATTGGATACGCGAGGCATTTGCAATGGTCAAGTATTTTATGATTACAGGTTAAAGGCAAAACAACAAAGCCACAGTGACAGAAAGGAATAAACGATGGCATGGGAACCGTGGACAGGATGTTATCCGGCCAGTGAGGGCTGCAAGTACTGTTATTATTACGGGCTGCATTCCAAACGATACGGGCAAAATACAATTGTTAAAACAGACGACTTTTATAAACCGATTGAAACCGTCTATATGCCGCGTAAAAAGATCACAAAGCAGAAAATCGAAAGCGGCAAAAATGTCTATACCTGTTTTACAACGGATTTCTTTTTGCCCGAAGCGGACGAATGGCGCGCAGAAGCGTGGAACATCATCAAACAGCGCCCTGATTTGACCTTTTTGTTTTTGACCAAACGCATTGAACGATTCACGGTCTCGCTGCCCGGAGACTGGGGCGACGGATATGAAAATGTTCGAATCGGCTGTACGGTCGAAAACCAGCGAACCGCCGACATTCGCTTGCCGCTCTATATTTCATACCCCATCCGGCATCGGTTTATCGTCTGCTCTCCATTGTTGGAGGAATTAAATTTAAGCGCTTATCTGCACGGGGTCGAAAGTGTCAACGCAAGCGGAGAAGCCGGTATCAACGCCCGCGAGTGCGATTTTAATTGGGTTGCCGGTTTGAGTGAGCAGTGCAAAACCGCCGGCATCCCGTTTTCTTTTGCAAGCACCGGTACATATTTTCGCAAAGACGGCGTTTTGCAGAAAGTAAACCCCTATATGCAGCGTAAAATTGCCCGGGAGTCAGGGCTGAATACTTCTGCCGAAGAGGAACCCATCATTGAATAATACCCTTTATCCCATCATCCGGTATAAAAAACCAAGCCGAAGAGGATTTCCCTTCGGCTTGGTTTTTAATTGGATACTTTTGGGTTATGCCAGTGCCGTAAACGGGATGGACATGGCGGTCAGCATCGACGCGGCGGCGCTGCCGGTATAAGCGTAAATGTGAATGACCGTGCATCCGGAAAAGGCGTTGGTCCCCAGATACTGCAGGGAGCGGGGCAAGATAATTGAGGTTAACACGGAGCAAGAACTGAACGCATAATTGCCGATATTGATCAGCCCCTCACTGATTGAAACGGTGGTGAGCTTAGAGCATTCATAAAACGCAGAATCACCGATGGTCTTGACCGTGGACGGCAGTGCGACGGAGGTGATTGCACAGCGGTAGAACGCGGAGTCACCGATATCTGTGAGTTTGGAGGGGATATTCACGGTCGCCAAAGACGTGCAGTTATAGAACAGCTTGTCGGGGATTTCACAAAGCGCATTGGATAGGTGAATTGAGGTCAGCGCCGTGCATCCGCTGAAGGCCTCGCTGCCGATGGCATAGATTTTATCGGACATGGCGATTGAAGTGACGTTCATATTATTGATAAACGCCTTGGTTTCAATGGCGGTTACGGGCAGATTTTCAAGGCGGGTCGGAACGGTGACAGCGGTCGCGGTGCCGATATAAGCGGTGATTTTTACCTGATTGGTATAAACGGCATAGTTAAAGCCGTCGGCAGAGGCGTTGCGCACAAAGGTCGCCGGGAGATAACGCAGCGAATATTCTTCGGCATATGAATCTGCCGGTGCCTCGATTTTAACATTCGGGCAGTTGTCGAAAGCATCTTCGCCGATGGTGATCACACCGGCCGGGAATACCACTGTCTGGAGCGCGGTGCAGCCGATAAAAGCATGGCTCAAAAGCGCGGTGAGATTCTCGGGGAGTGTGACTTTGGTCAGCGAGGTCAGATTTTTAAAGGCCTCGGAATTGATTACGGTCACGGTTTTGCCATAGAGTGTAGTCGGTACGGTAATTTCGGCTTCTGTCGATTTACAGGCCAAAATGACGGCGTAGCTGTCATAGACCTCAAACTGATAGATGCCGTTGTCAATCTCATAGGGATAAGTGGCTGCGATGCTTAAAGTTGCGGCAAGATTAGCTCCCGCAGAACCGCTCGGCGCGGCGATGCGGGCGTTGGCGCTGCCCTCAAAAGCATCAGCGGCAATGGAAGTTACGGAAGCGGGAACGGAGATGAATTCAAGCGCGGTGCAGTTCGAGAATGCTTTTTCCCCCACGGAGGCGATGCCGCTTTCAATTGATACCGAGACCACGCCGGTTCCGGCAAACGCACTCGCGCCGATGGCGCCGACGGTCTTGGAATCGATTACAGCGGGCACGATGACGTCGGTCAAAGCACCTTTGTATTTTGTGATTGTAATAACGGAATCGGTGATTTCATAAGTGAACAGATCGGTAGAACCGGTTGTCGTTGCGGGCTGTGAAGATACCGCCGAAGAGGTTTCTGAAGAGGTCTGTGCGGACGATGTTGCAGCGGAGGCGGGTTCGGATGAAACCGGAACCGAGGAGGTTTCCGCCGGCTCGCTGGCGACGGATTCAGGCGTTGATGAGACCTCGCTCACAACCGAGACTTGGGATTGCGGTGTAATGGATGTGCCGGGAATTGAAGATTGCGTTTTTTGCGTACAGCCGGAGAATGCCGTTAAGATCATTACAAGCGCTGTTATGAAAATAAGAATTTTTTTCATGATGATGTTCCCCCTTGCCTTTTTCAGATATTTCCATTATATAGAATTCATGTGTGCTTGTCAAGAAAGCAAATCTGCAGAAACAAGGTTGCATAAATGCATATAAGTGATATAAAAAGCCTTAAAAGCGCTTTTACAATTAAAAATGTAACTTTAATGTAACCGTTAAATGGTATAATATGACATGACGTCTGAAACGGGCGTGTTTTTAAAAACAAAAAGAGGTAAATGATAAATGAAAACGTTTCCCAAAATCGCAGTTGTTCTTCTTTCGGTACTCATGATGATGTCGTTCGCTTCTATGACAATGTCCGCAGTTGCCGCGGATCCGACCCCTGATCCGTCTAAAACCTATGATCTGCTCTATTTGACAAATGGCAGCGGTGTTGACGGTGCCACGATGCCGGCAAAGGTGAAAAATCTGAAAATCGGCGACGTCGTCGCTTTAGATACTTCCGCAGCGCCCACACGCACTTATAACGGAACCGAGTATACTTTTCTCGGCTGGAGTCTGACGGGCGGCAATCATAACGCCTCCAACATTGTCACTTCGGTAACCATCGGACAGAGCAACTTGATTATGGATACCTACGGCAGATATGTCGTTTATGCCGCATGGAGTGTGAAAGCAACTTATTCGGAGCCGACCGTTTCTTCTCAGCCGACTGTCTCATCTGAACCGATTGTGTCCTCCGACCCCACGGTTTCCTCCGAACCGTCCCAACAATATGATCTTCTCTATCTGACAAACGGCAACGGCGTGGATCATTCCACAATGCCGGCGAAGGCAGAAAATCTCTCACTCGGCAGTGAAGTCACGCTGGACACAGCGTCGATCCCCGTCAGAGTTGACGGAGGTACAGAATATGAGTTTCTGGGTTGGAGCTTGACCGGCGGCAGGAACAATTCCGATGATATCGTGACCACGGTGACCATCGGACAGAGCGGTTTGGTTATGGATACATACGGCAGATATGTCGTTTATGCCTCCTGGCAGGAAAAAACAACTTCCTCCGAGCCCGCTGTTTCTTCTGAACCCATTGTCTCTTCTGAACCCATTGTCTCTTCTGAACCGGCTGTTTCCTCCGAGCCGCCTGCATCCTCGGAATTTACCTATTCCCGTTCGTATCGGTCGATTCCGGTGCTTTCTTCCGAGCCGACCATTTCGTCCGAACCCGAAATTTCCGTTGAATCCATCAGCTCATCTGAACCGGTGTCTTCGGCAGAATCAAGTGTTCTTTCAACGGTTTCAATTGCTCAATCCTCCGCTTCAACGGGCAGTACCGTAAGCATTTCCGACGGCGAAGTTCCGTTGAATGTACCTTCCATGGATACGGGCAGCGCTGCCGACTTTGCCCCGACCGTCGCGGTTGCATGTGCCGTCGGAATTCTGATGTTCGTGATTTTCGGCAGAAAAGAAAACACTGCTGAATAATTGCAAAAATAATGACAGCCGTCCGAAAGGGCGGCTGTTTTCGTGTAGAGCGTGAATTACTCGGACATTTTCTTTACCGATACCCCTTTTTTACGATGCAATGGCTTTGCGAAGCAGGGAGATCCCCTCCGAGAGGGTGAATTTTTCAGGCTGAAAGACCGAGGAAGTGCCGGCCACGAAAATATCCGCACCGGCTTTTGACATCAGCTGTGCGTTTTTAAGGCTGACGTTTCCGTCCACTTCGATTCGGATATCGGGGTGTCCCGAGGCGTCCAGCAGATTTCGTGTATCTTTGATTTTTTGAACGGTGGCGGGAATCAATTCCTGTCCCGAATAGCCGGGATTGACGCACATGACAAGCACGCCGTCGATATCGTCGAGGACGTAATTCAACGGCTGCAGCGGCGTGGCGGGATTCAGGGCCGCGATTGGTTTTGCACCGCGAGACCGGATCGCATGCAGCACGCGCTGGAGATGTTTTGTGCTTTCAACATGGACGGAAACAAGGTCGCCGGGGCCGAAGTTAAACCAGTCCAGACGGTTTTCCGGTTCCTCGATCATCAGGTGAATATCAAGCGGGATATCGGAGGATTTTTTTAAAATACGGCAGTAATCCGTTCCAAGCGTGATATTGGGGACAAAGCGTCCGTCCATGATATCCACATGCAGATAGTCGGCATGAGCGCTTTTAAAAGCGTTCAGTGCTTCTTCCAGACGGAGGGGATCCGCACACATCATGGAGAGCGAAATTTCCTTGTTCATCTCAAACCTCGCAGTCAAGCAAAACTTTTCCGTAGAACTCTTTTTTGCCGGTAATCAACTCAAGCGCCTTTGCAATATCGGCAAGGGGATAAACATGTGTGATCAGCTTTTCGGCGGGGATGATGCCGCTGTCAAGTGCCTGCAGACTGTCGACCCAGTCGTTCTTTTTCGTACCGAAGGAGGAATTCCATGTTCCGCATACCGTGAGTTCCTTGCGCATGATATGCCAATAGGCGTCCTGCGGCAGCGTAACTTCGCGAGACGGATTGCCGAGCAGGACCACGCGTCCGAACGGCTTGACGGCGGTGAGGACCCGAATCAGCGCGTCGGAATAGCCCGTGCCCTCAAGCGCGGTATCAATATGTACGCCGTTTACATAAGTGTCAAATCCCAATGCTTTCGCAAATTCGATTTTTTTCGGATCGATATCGTCGTAAAAGACCTGTTGTGCACCGAAGGATTTCGCCCATAAACCGGCCAGAATTCCGATCGGCCCTGCGCCGGTGATGAGAACGCAGCTGCCGCTGAAAATTCCGGCATGAAGCGCGGCATGGCGGGCTACGGCGACGGGCTCGCACATCGCGCCGACTTTGGTGCTGACATGTTTCGGGAGCGGAACGAGATTCCATCGTTTGACCGCGAGGTATTGGGCGAATCCGCCGTCGCGGCGCGAACCGTAATAATCGTAATTCGAGCAGGCGGCATATTCCTCCGCTTTGCAGGAAGGACATGAGAAACAGGGCAGCAGGGGAAAGATGGTAACCCGTGTGCCGGTCAGTTTTCCCGTCGGGTCGTATTCCACGGTTCCGGCGAATTCATGGCCCGGAATCGTGGGGAAACGATAGGTTCCCTTCTTGAAAATGCGCGGAATGTCGCTACCGCAGATCCCGCAGTATTCGATGCGGACGAGAACTTCGTCGTCTGCGGGGACGGGTTTGGGCACATCTTCAATCCGAAGATCGCCGATGCCGTGAAGAACGGCTGCAATCACAGAATCAACTCCTTTCAATGATTACAGAAAAATTATAGTTTTTATAGATGAATCAATCAATAATGAGCGAAAAGGTTGATAAACAAAAGTGAATATGATAATATATAATCATAAATAATCAGAAATGAGCGTAACGTATATGTATGATATCGAACGTCAGGAAGAAATACAGAAACTCTTGCAGGAACGGGGTAGTATGACCGTTCACCGGATCGCAGAATTGCTGCATGTCAGCGAATCGACGGTCAGACGGGATCTGCGTGCGCTGGACGAACGAGGAAAAGTCCGCAGAACCTTCGGCGGCGCGGTGCCGGTCGACATACTGACCCGCGAGGTGCCGCTGATGCTGCGTGAAAATGTCAGCGGCAGGGAAAAACAGGCTATCGCGGCAAAAGCCGTCCGATTTATCAGAGACGGTGAGGTGCTGTTTCTCGACGCGTCCTCCACAGTTTTGCGGCTTGTTCCGCTGCTTTCACGCTTCAAAGATCTGACGGTGATCACCAACGGACCGAAAACGGCATTGGAACTCGGCAAACAGAAAATACGCACGATTTGTACGGGCGGCCTTTTGCTTGACGATTCGATGGCGCTTGTCGGAAGCGATGCGGAAGATGTGATCCGGCGGTTCAACGCCGACGCGATGTTTTTTTCCTGCCGTGGAATGACCGAAGAGGGCATGCTGAATGATTCCTCGATGGAGGAGTCGCATCTGCGCCGAATTATGCTCGAGCATGTTTCGGAAAAATATTTTCTGTGTACCCGCGATAAAATCGGGTGCAGGTATCTTTACAACGTCATACATCGAAATCAGATTACAGATGTGGTTATACAGGACGTGGGAGACTGAAAGATGTCGGAACGCAGAATGCGGGAAGTTCAGCGCGTCAATTACTATTTACGGCTTGACGGCGGAGAAAAGAGGCAGTAAAATAATAACCTATATGGAACTTGTGTTTTCGGTTGAAAGTAACCGAAACCGGTAAAGTCAGAGTTCTGCTGAAAGGAATCTTTAAAATGGGTAAAAAAGTATTATTGATTTTGGTCGACGGAATGCGCCCGGACGCGGTCGCGAAATGCCCGCATCCGTTTATCAAGGAACTGCAAAAGCGCGGAAGTTATACCGCAGAGGCGAGAACGGTCATGCCGTCGGTCACGCTGCCGTGCCATATGTCGTTGTTTCACAGCGTGACGCCGCAAAGACACGGGGTCACAACCAACCAGTATGTGCCGCAGGTCCGCCCTGTAAAGGGCATATTCGATGTGCTGCGTACACATAAAAAGATCAGTGCGATGTTTTTCGACTGGGAGGAACTGCGCGATCTCGGGCGGCCCGACGCATTGGCCCATACCTGTTTTTATTCGGGCCATATCATGTCTTATGAAAAAGCCAATCTCTGCATCACCGACGATGCGGTGGAATATATGAAAAAATACACACCCGATTTTGCGTTTTTGTATTTGGGCTTCACCGACGAGGCGGGGCACGACTTCGGTTGGATGACCGACGAATATATGCGTGCGGTCAATCAAAGCTGGGATTGTATTGAGCGTGTCGTCAATGTGCTGTCAGACGAATATGCCGTTATCATAACTGCTGATCACGGCGGGCATGAGCGCAGCCACGGCACCGAGATGCCGGAGGACATGACCATTCCGATGTTTGCGGTCGGCGATGAGTTTGCCGCAGGCGGAGCATTAAAAAATATCAGCATCATGGATATCGCGCCGACGGTGGTCAAGATTCTCAACCTTCCTCCCGAGGATGAATGGGAAGGGAAGCCCTTGTTTTAACAACAATAAAATGAGCCGTGCAACGAACTTCGTTGCGCGGCTCATTTATTAAATTCAATTGGCTTGTGAAGTTACGGAAGAGATTTCCCAAACGCTTTGCGAACTTTCGGCAGAGGATTCAACGGAACTTTCAACAGAGCTTTCAACGGAACTTTCAACAGAACTCTCAATTGAACTTTCGACGGAGCTCTCTTCCGAAAATACCGTCGGTTCGCTGGAGACCTCGGGCTGCGAGGGTTCCGGAACATATCCGCTGCCCTCAACGACAATTCCGTAGGTGGCGAAGTAATCGATAATGCCCTTAACCGTGGCACGGGCAAAGCCGTCCTGTGTGTTGGGATCAATAATCTTTTGCAGTTCCGCTGAGTTGCTCATAAATCCGTATTCGACCAGCGTGGAGGGGCAGTACCAATACCGAGTGACATAGAACGGATAATAATTACAGCCGCGCTTATAAGCGCTCGAATTGGCATTGGGATACATATTGCTGTCATAATATCCGATCATTTGATTATAAATTGCGTTGGCCAAATCCTTCGAGAACGGCATAAAGTAGAAGGAGTCGGTACCGTAAGCGCTGACCGAGGCCGCCCAGTTGTGGTGGAGGCTGATAAAGATATCGGGTTTATATTGACCGCACAGAATCGCACGGTTTTCAATCGAGATATAGACGTCGCTGGTACGCATCATAATGACGTTGGCGCCCAAGCTTTCGAGGATATCCGCGACCTTGTTGGCCAGTTCGAGATTGATGCGCTTTTCGGGATAATTCGGATTTGCGCCGACCGCACCAGGAGATGAACCGCCGTGTCCGGCATCGAGGAGTACAGTGATCCCCTGCAGCGAGTAGCCATAGCTGTTGGATGCAGTGGAGATCACTGGCGGATTATTGAACGAGAACACCAACGTGTCTCCCTCATATTCGCTGTACATACCATAAAACGACCTTGCCATCGTCAGAGTGATGCTGTAATTGCTGCCGTCATGCTCCCAGCCGCTGACCGATGAGAACAGGGCGCTTCCGGAGAAATCGGGCAGAGCGGAAGCGTCAGTGACGTAATTGAAAGTGATCTTGACTTTGTCGGCGGTGAAGTCGCCGATGGTGAAATCAGGCACGGTGCTGGTGGCGTCGACATAGCTCTGCGGGAGCAGTTCGACCGTGAACGGTACCTTGCTGCTCATATCCAGATACATCATGGTGTAGTCATCGTTGACCGCAAAGCCGATATTGCTGATTGTGGTGAACGGAACCGTTGAACCCGCCTGAACGATCACGTCGGTGGAGGCGACGCCGTCTTTGCTCTTGTAGATGCGCTTGCCGGACTGCAGCAGATAGTAGACGTAGACGTGGCTGACGCCGTCTTCGGTAAAGGGCAAGGTGACCTCGCCGATAATGAAGTCACGCGTTCCTGCGGGCAGCGGATAGGCGGTCGGTACGGATTTATCGTCGACGGTGCCGTAGCGGAAGACCTCCGCGCCGTCTTCGGAGACAACCTCGGCCACCCGGACAGTGTTTTTGTCAATCTCTTTGACCTTGACGTCGGCACAGTCCTTGGTGGTGGTATAGCCGTCCCATTCGCCGGTGATCTTGATGTCGCTGATCGTGCGGGATTTTGAATTTTCGGGCACGGTATAGCTGCCGGTAAAGTTGATATAATCGCCGAGGGCCTCGCTGGATTCGTCCAGCAAGATCGCATCCTCGTGCATTTCCACGCGAGTGCCGTCGACTTCGGCGTAAACGGTGCTGCCTTTTAAAGCCGTTGCGCTGAACACGATCGGCGTACCGGCATAGATGGTGATGGACTTAGTGGGATCGACCGTCTTGACGACCAGAATTTTACGCTCGACGGTATAGGTCACTTTGGTGCCTTTGTGTTCGAGCACATATTTATTCGTTCCTACCTCAAGATCGAGGTTGAGTGAGAAATAACCCTTCGAAGTCCGATCGAGTACCTCCCCGTTCAGTGTGACGCTGAAGTTCGGATCGGAGCTGCCGGACAATGTGATTTGGGATTCATAAGTCGTGGTGGATTTCTTATTGGGAGCGGTGATGGTCAGTTTTCTCAAAATATCGTCGCCGTCTACCTCACCGCTGAACGATTGGGAGATCACGGCGGGGATCTCGGAATATTTCTGAAGCCGTGCAATCCCGCTGATCACGCTTCCCCCGTAGGACTCATATTGCTGCGCCTCAAGAATCTGTTTGGGGATTTGATCATAGAGTGACCACCCGGTCGCATCGGTTGCAATCTTTTGGCCGTCGTGGACGACCATCAGCGGAATCTCGGTTCCGGCCGCTTCGGTCCACCAGGCAAAAACATCGTCAAACGGCTGTTCTTTGTCGGTCAGGGAACCGAAGTTTTCGATTTGAAAGAAGTTGAAGATCCCGTTAGCAAGCCAGGCTTTTGTGTCCGCATAACCGTCCGAAAAACTCTCGAAATCGCATTCGACGTCAATGCCTTCGGAACAGCTGTCGGAGAGCTGCCAGACGGGACTGACGCGGACGCCGACCATAATATCTTCACCGCCGGCACGCAGAGTCTCGGCGATCTCAAACAGACAGTCGGAAAGCGCGTCACGCTTGTAGACTTCGAATCCGCATCCGATGTTTGAAGCGGCGTAGTCGGCATAAGTGCCTTGACTTTCGTCGTATTCACAATCGGTCAGCACAAAGTTTCCGGCGCCCAATGCGGCAATTTGAGCCGCAGCGTTTGAAATCACCAGGCGGTCGGACGGTTTTGTTGGATCGAGCAAAACAGGCGTGCCGCTTTTCACCCAGGAAAAGGGTGAAAACTCGAAAGAAATTTTAATTCCCGCGTCGTTTCCGGCAGAGACGAGATAGGCCGGAAGCTGACCGTTGAACAATACGTCGAAACCGCTGATATTGACGAAAGTGCCTTCATCGCACTGCAGCGGTACGATCAGTTCGGTGGCCTGCATCGAAGAGGCAAAAGACAGCAGCTCATCCAGTTCTTTTTTTGCGTCTTCAAAGGACATGCCGGGTTCGGTATAAAAATCCACGCCGGGCAGTGCTTCCAACGCCAGCGTCTTGTCATAAAAGGTCGCTTCGGACGATTGGGAGGTGTAGCTCAGCGGTGTGTATGTAAAGCGCGAAGCCAGATAATCCGGATCGGTTTCGGAGAGCGGTAAGACGGTCACCTCTTCCTGTTTCCAGCTGTCCACAAGATCGAGGATGTCATACCACTTGACATAGGTCATCGTACCGCCTGCGAGAATCAATACCGCCAATATCAGCGCGGTGATTTTCAAGCCGAGATGAGTGCCGGGTTTCTTGGGCTCTTTCGGCGCTTTATAAGGTTTTTCATCGGGCGGAAGCTGCGTCTTGGGCGGGGTGACGGGTTTGTCCGCTTTCTTTTTTTCAACGGTTTCAATCGGATCATCCGAGACAGCAAAAAGATCCGCAGCCTTGATTTTTACCTCTTTTTTCTCAAAGGCCTTGGACTTATCTTTTCTCTCAAGCAGTGATTTTCCGCCGCTTCTGCTGCGCCTTCTGGCGCTGTAGTCCTGCATGATTTTTTACCTCCCTGTGTGTATACGTATCATTCCAACAATTCGCGCAGCGCATCTCTCTCTTCTATGTTTGCGCTGTCAGCCATTGCAGTGTAGCTGTAAACGATAAATCCGTCGCAATTGGTCTCGCGTGTCGCAAGCACCATTCGCTTGATAATTTCTGTATCGGTTTTAAATTCATACTTTCCGGAACCCGCGCCGGAGTCTGTTTCACCCAATTTGTAGGCCGGAAGCCCGATATAAAGTTTTACCGAGGGGTTGGTGACAATACCGAGCCAGTCGTTGAGCACGCCCAGAAACGGCATGGTGTCATGGTCGAAGCCCCAATAAATCTGCGGGCAGAGGTAATCCACATAGCCGTAGGAACTGCCCCAGAGCATGATGTCGGCATACATGTTATTAAAGACGCGGTCGATGTTTCCGGCGGGACTGACCCCGAACGGAACGCCTTTCGACGCGCAGAGCTCGTGTACTTGCAGCAGCAGTTTGTCGACGTTTTCCCTGCGCCAGTCGGCCAGAGAGAGCAGACCGCCGTCGTGTCTGTAAGCGTCGTAAGAATCCTCGTCAAAATCGGCGTCGGTCGTGGGATAGAAGTAATCGTCAAAATGTACGCCGTCGACCGCGTAATGGTCCAGCATCTCTGCGATGCCTGCGGTCAGTAAATCGCGCACGCCTTGTTCGGCGGGATTATAATAAAGTCCCTTTCCGGTAGAAAGCACATAATTATCGTTTGCTGTGTCATCATCATTCCAAAAAATATACGCCGGATTATCGACCGATAACGCCTCGATATCATCGGAGAGCGTCCAGATGCGGTAGGGGTTCCACCAGGCATGCAGTTGAAGTCCGCGCTGATGTGCGGCGCTGACGGCATAGGCCAGCGGATCGTAACCGGGGTCTACACCTTGAATCGGATCGCCGTTGGGTGTCTGATACCCGATACGGTGCGTGAAGGGGAAAATCTGCGAAGGATACATTGCGTCGCCGAAGGCGTGTACATGGAAGAAAACCGCATTGAAACCGATCGCTTTTGCCGTATCGAACATGGTGTCGATTCGGGTTTTATATTCGTTGTAATCGGTGATGTCGGACAGTTCGTAAAAAGAGATCCAGACGCCCCGCAATTCGCTCAATTCCGTAACGGGCAAAACGGTCTGTTCACTTGACGTTTCGGGAATGCTGGAAGCGGTGGATGCCGCGGCAGAAGAAACCGGCTCTGAAGAGGCCTCGGGCTTACTGGAGACGGTTTCGCTCGATTTTGTCTCCTCGCTTTGCTCCGGTTCGCTTGAGACCGCCTTTGAGGATTCGGTCACGGAACTTTTTTCTTCGGACTGCGGTTCGGCGGAACTCTCTTCAGAGGACGGGACAACGGAAGATTCGACCGAGACTTCGGAAGCGGGTGTAATTGCTTGGGAGGCAGGCAAAATCGGCGCGTTTTCACCGGCGGAATTGAACGAGGACGAAGCCGGTACGGCCGGCGTGCAGCCGATGAAAAACACGAGTAAAATCAAAAAGGAAACGACTTTTTTCATTTCAACTCTCCAAAAAGCATCCGTTACCGTTTGATTATACCAAAATCTGCGCATTGATACAATCGCAAAAATCAGGAAATTTAAGCAAGCGAGAGGATCTCGTCCGCCTTTTCTACAATTTTATCGGTACCGGCTTTCTCCAATTCTCCCGGTTCGGAGAATCCCCAGCGCACACCCACGGAATAAAATCCGCAGTTCTTTGCAAAGACGGTATCAAATTTGGAATCCCCCACCATTACGCAGTCGGCGGCGGAAAGTCCGTGCTTGTTCAAAATGTATTGCCCGAGTTCGGGACGCGGTTTGGGCGGCACGCCGTCCATCTGTCCGATCATATCGTCAAACAACCCGGGGAAAAGCTTGTCTGCGATGATTTTGACATAGACATCGGTCTTATTGGAGGCCATGATCAGCAGGCAGCCCTTTTGCCGCAAAGCCCGAAGCAGATCAATCACGCCGTCATAGACGGTCGTGAGATCGGCCAGGTGGTTTTTATAATATTCGCCGTAGACGTCTTTTATAACCGAGAGTTCCTCTTCGGTGACGACATGCGGCAGGTTGATATTTCGGATAAAATCATCCAGCCCGTGGCCGACGTTTGTGCGGATTTCTTCAAGAGATCGGGTTGAAAGCCCCACGGCTGTAAATGCCTTGTTGGCTGCCGTCTGAATATCGGGAAGGGAATTGATTAGGGTACCGTCAAGGTCAAAAATAAAAGTTTTCATCAATACTTAAACTCCGGGTTTTATTCGACAAAACCGAATAAATTCTGTCAAAAAAGATTATATCACAAAACCCTCGTTTTGCATAGGGTGAAATCTGTGATCCGACGAAATTTCTGGCGCTTAAAAAGCCGAATTTACGTTGCCAAATTGTTCGTTTTATGTTATAGTGTCCGATAGACGTTAAAAAATTTGGGGAGGACAGTCAAATGCAAGATCAAAAAGCACCGTCCCGTGTGAAACTTGAATTGGGAGAACCTGTGGTCATCGCACAGGCTCCGCCGCTGCCGTCCGATCAGGACAACTGGGGAATCTGCCAGTTTCCGAGGGTTGAACTGCTCGAGGGCGGAAAACTGCACTGCGAATACCACATCGGAAAGGACTCCGCACACGCATACGGAAAACCCAAGGGACATGCGATGAGTGAAGACAGCGGCATAACCTGGACGGAATGCGACAACCCCGGCGGAGGAGTTCCCCTTTCGGACGGCAGGTATCTCAATTATAAAATTGTATCTGCTTTTCAGCTTTCGGACGTAAAACTCCCGGAAGAACCGGACGGTTTTTGGGAAAATTACGGGTGGAAGAGAAATATCTATAAAATTGAAAAAATGCCGGAGGAGTTTCGGCTTTTCCCGTTCGAAATCACGGAAAAAGACGGGACTTTACACACCGTTTGGAAAAGGATTGAAGTCCCCGGAATGACTGCTTATACCAGCGAGGGTGTGCTCCCGAGACCTGCTTTTTGGCGGATTCGGAAAGCGCCGAATGGCCGGCTTTGGGCCATCGGCTATCCGTTTTTTCTCGGCGAAAAACGCCCGGCAAACAGCGCCCTGTTTTGCGTCTCGGACGATGACGGTGAGAGCTTTAATTTTCTCAGCCGGATTCCGTTTGAACCCGATCCGATTGCGGATTATTATTATCGTGTCCGCGGCGGTTTCGGCGAACCCGATATCTGTTTTCTGCCCGACGGCTCGGTCTTCTGCCTGCTGCGGACTACCGACGGAAACGGCATCGGCCCGTCCTATTTTGCCAAGAGCTTTGACGGTGGAAAGACCTGGAGCAAGCCGGCTGTCTTTGACAACAACGGCGTCTGGCCGTGCCTCTGTGCATTAAAAAACGGCGTGACATTGGCCAGCTACGGAAGACCGGGTTTGTTCTTACGGGCGAGTGCGGACGAACAGGGGTTGGCCTGGGACGACCGAATCGAGATCATTCCCCCCGGCCGTTATCAGACCGATACCTGCTCCTACAGTGAGATGGTTGCGCTCAGTGAAAACGAGGCCTTCATCGTCTATTCCGATTTCGCTTATCCGAACGCAGACGGTGTGCGGGTTAAAACGATTCTCGGCAGAAAAATCAAAGCGGAAAAAGCGTAAAGAATAAGAATCGTAAGCCAAAAAATGACTTATATTACCAAAATAGCGAGCCGTTGACAAAAAGCCCGAAAGTGATATAATAATCAATGGCGCTTAAGCGCAATTTTTTAATATGATTTTCGAAAGGCATACAGCATCAACGATATGAAAAAACGCTTTTTACTCCTGTTAATCGGGCTCACCTTGTGTTCCGGATGTGCGATTAATGTTCCGACTTCTTCGGTTTACATCGCATCGGAGGAATACGCCGTCGGCCTCAATACAATATTGACCCCAAGTGTCGCTTCTTCATCTTCCGAAGACTTCGAAAGCAGCCTGACGGAAGAATTATCGGAAACTGTTGATACAGAAAGCAGCGAGCCGGAAACATCTGTGACCTCTCTGCCTGCTTTTACGCGAAACCCGGATTTCGACTGGGCTCTGATTTTAGTCAATAAAAACAATGTCCTGCCGGACACCTACAAACCCGAAATCGCCGCATACAGTTCCACACGCAATTTTGAAGCGCGGGCGTTGTCTTATCTTCAGGCGATGATTCAAGATGCCGCGGCAGATGGGATTGAATTGAACGTAATTTCTTCATATCGAAGCCCGGAACGCCAGGTTGAGCTTTACAACGCAAAAGTTAGCGAATATGTTCAATCCGGTGAAACCCAAGAGGACGCCGAAGTTGAAGCCGCCAAGATGGTGGCGCCGCCCGGGACCAGCGAACATTGCACAGGCCTTGCGGTGGACATCGTCAGCGTGGACTGGTACGACGACAACAAATCGCTGACCTCCAAATTCGAAAATACCGACGAGTTTGAATGGTTGATTTCCCATTGTGCCAAATATGGATTTATTCTTCGTTATCCCGATGGAAAAGAAGACATCACAATGATTGATTACGAACCGTGGCACTATCGGTTTGTCGGTCCCGACAACGCGCGTTATATCATGGAGAACAATCTGACCCTCGAAGAATTTTTAGACTTGTTTCAATAAACGAATTAAACCGGCGGCGCAACATCAGTTACGCAGCCGGTTTTGTATTTTTATGCAAAACGGGCAAGAGCGCTTGAAAAAGGGGCAGGGGTATGCTATAATACAGACCGCACGGAGATTTCGTGCAACAATTCAATGGCAGAGTAGAAATTTGCGCGTTAAGTGCTGCCCGAACGGGGAGTTGTCGGGCGGACGAAAAGGTTTCTTGCGGTGCAGATTTCGCATCCCGCTGCTGCATACCGAGGATCATTGATTTTCCCGTGTATTTCTCCTTATGCGGCAATTGCCGAATCATAAGGGGGAATTTTATTTATGGACTTTGAACGCTCCAAAAAACTGATACAGGGCGCGGTCAGGCAGGGCAGTTTTCTCGGACTCGAACGGGTATCGGCGTTATTAAAGCTGCTGGGTGACCCGCAGGAAAAAGTCAAATGCGTGCATGTTGCGGGCACCAACGGCAAGGGTTCGGTGGTCGAGATGACCGCCCAAATTCTGCACGCCGCAGGATACAAAACCGGACGTTATACCTCTCCTGCGTTGTTCGAATTCAACGAGCGCATTTCGGTCAACGGCGTCAACATCACCGACAATGAACTAAAAAAGCTGGTTTCATCCGTGAAAATCGCAGCCAAACAGCTTGAAAACAGCTTCGGTGAACTGCCGACCGAATTCGAATTCGTCACGGCGTTGGCGTTTTTGTATTTTGCCGAGAAAAACTGCGATATCGTCGTACTCGAAACCGGATTGGGTGGGCGGCTTGACGCCACCAATGCGATTCAAAATCCCGTCAGCGTGGTCATTACCGCCATCGGCTTCGATCATATGAAAGAACTCGGCGACACGCTTGAACAGATCGCGGGTGAAAAAGCCGGTATTATCAAACCGGGCAGTGACGTGGTCAGTTATGTGCAGGAGCCGGAGGCGGCAAAGGTCATTGAAGCCCGCTGCAAGGAGACGGATTCACGTCTTTATATCGCCGAAAATGAAAAAATTGCCGTCAAATCCTGTGACCGCAACGGGTTGGTATTCGATTACGGCGAATTGAAAGATTTACGCCTTTCGCTTTGCGGTGATTACCAGGGCAAAAACGTTGCGGTTGTGCTGAAAAACGTCGAGGTACTGCGCCAAAAGGGGTTTGAAATCACGGATTCGGCCATTCGAAAAGGTTTGCATAAAGCGGTTTGGCCGGGACGCATGGCCTTTATCTCGAAAAAGCCGGTCGTCCTGTTTGACGGCGCACACAATCTCCACGGGGTAAAAGCCTTGACGTCTTCGTTAAAACAGATGTTCCCGAATCAAAAATTTATCTTTGTCATGGGGGTTTTAGCCGACAAGGATTACCGTGAGATGATCGCGGAATTTACGCCGTTGGCCGCTCATGTAATTACCGTCGCGCCGCCGAATCCCCGCGCATTACTCCCCGATGAACTTGCCAAGAATATCTCCGAATACGTGAAAAACGTACATTCTGCAAACAGCATCAAAAAGGGTATTGCTGAAGCAAAAGCGTTACAAAAAAAGACCGGCTTGCCGATCTGCTGTTTCGGTTCGCTGTATTCGGCCAAAGAGGTTTATGATTGTTTTCCGGAGGCCCAAAAGCCCAAAATGACCGGTCATGAGATTCTGAAAATGGTCGTAACAATGGCGTTGATGATCGCGCTGGAGGTTGTCCTGCATCGGTTTTTGTCGATCAAATTGCCGACGGTGCAGTTCCATCTCGGGTTTTTGCCGATTGCGGCGCTTGCGATTCTTTACGGACCGTGGGCCGGATTGGCTTGGGGCATCGCGGAATTCTTAGGAGCAATCTTGTTTCCGGTCGGCGCGTATTTTCCGGGATTCACAATTTCATCCGCGCTTTTCGGTGTGGTACTCGGTCTGTTCCTTTATCGCTACCGATATAAGTTCTGGAAAGTGGTTGTCGCCTCTGTCATCTGCACGATTGCATTTTCACTGTGCCTCGATACGTTCTGGCTGGTTCAATTCTTCGGGCAGGGTTTTATTGCAATTCTTCCCATCCGTCTGATCAAAGCGGGCGTTCTGATCGCGCTTCAAATCGCACTCATCCCGCCGCTGTATCAACTGTTGAAAAAGCAGAAATTATTATAGAAGAACAAGAATGTAGGGGGCGGATATCATCCGCCCGCAGAAACAACGATATATTAAAAAACGATCCCGTGGCGTTTCGCCACGGGATCGTTTTATGTCAGGGTATCAATTTAAAATGCGATTTTCTTATATTCGTCAATGACCGATTCGATAATGCCGAACCGCTTGATCTTGCGGGAGGTGTTCTTGACGAATTCCTCTCTGCGCACGATGGTAACGGTCATGCGTTTATAGGCGGGGACGATCTTGTTGACCTCTTCCACAGCCGCCTCGAGTTTGGCTTTGACCTGCTGGTCGGTGTAGCCGGGACCGTATTCTTCTGTGAACTTTTCCTCGTCGGGTACGACGATGGCCACAATGTCATAATCGCGTTTGCGCTCGTTCATAATACCCACGATGACGCTTTCCAACACAAACGGATCGCGTGCCAGATAGGTCTCGAGTTCCTCGGGGAAGACGTTTTTGCCGTTGGCCGTGACGATGACGTTCTTTTTGCGGCCGGTGATGTGCAAAAACCCGTCGTCGTCGATATATCCGAGATCTCCGGTATAAAACCATCCGTCGCAAATCACTTCGGAGGTCAGCTCCGGCGCATTATAATAGCCCAGCATGACGTTTGGACCTTTATACCGGATTTCACCGGTGCCGTCGGGGCCGGGGTTAAAAATTTCGAGTTTGCCGTCAGGCGGTGCAAGACCTGCGGAGTCGTCTTTGGAAAAATGGTCGCGGTTGAGCGCGGCAATCGGGGCGCATTCGGTCAAACCGTAGCCCTGAATGGCATTGATGCCGAGATCGTGCAGCCCCGCCATAATCTGCGGGTCGACTGCGGCGCCGCCGGAGATCAAAAGGCGCAGATGACCGCCGAAGGTGCTGTGGATATCTTTGAACAGTTTCTTGGACATATCGATACCGGCTTTTTTGAGGGCATTGTTCAGCTTAATTGCCTTTTTCAAGGTCTGGGCCTTTCCCTTTTTTTCGGCGCCCTGCCAGATCTTTTTATGCATCGATTCAATCAGAACGGGAACGCAGAGCATAACCGTGACCTTGGCCTCCTGCATGTTCTTAGTGATATAGCGAAGGCCTTCACAATAAGCGATGGTGCTGCCGCGGTAGATTTGGCAAAGGTAACCGCAGGTGCATTCATAGGTGTGGTGCAGGGGCAGCACGGACAAAAAGATATCCTTGTCGTCGATATAGCACATCATGCACATCTGCATCAGGTCAAAGCAGATATTGGTCTGGGAGAGCATAACGCCTTTTGAGACGCCGGTTGTGCCTGAGGTGAACAACAAAATCGAGAGTATGTCGGGATCGATCGGGGCGTTCAAATATTTTTCCTCGCCGTTGGCAATCAGTTTCGCGCCTTTATCGATAAAACCTTCAAGCTGAGAGAACGGGATTTTCACCACGCCGCGGATGGGTTCGATCTTCGGGGCGACGGCTTCCGAGTAAATAATCAGTGCCGCCTGTGACAGATTGATGATGTTTTCAATCTCCTCGGCGGGAAGCTCCTTGTCCACGGGAACGATAACGCCGAGTCCGCAGACCGTGGCCATATAGGTCAGCGCCCATTCATAACAGTTTTCGCCGATCACTACGACGCGTTTTCCGCTGTATCCCAAATCCCACAGTGCGGTTCCCAAGGCCTCGACGTCGGACCGGAAACGTTTATAGCTGATGGGTTTATAGACACCGTCGTCTTTAACCAAAAAGGCGGTATGGTCGCCGTAAATCTCCACGCTGGAGCGCATCATCTGCCGGATATCGGTAATATATCGGACCTTATAATTTCGTTTGCTATTCATTTATTCAACCTCTTTTCGTTCGATTTGCGAAAAAGACACAACTTTATTTTACAACAACGGAAATTGAAATGCAACCCGAAAACGAAAGAAGGGACGGAAATCAATCCGTCCCGCGTCTGGCAAGATTATGAAAACTCAGACAGCGCGTTCGACTTTGTTGGAACGCAGGCAGCGTGTGCAGACGTGAACTCTTTTCGGGGTTCCGTTAACGATGGCCTTAACACGGCGCACATTGGGTTTCCAGGTTCTGTTGGAACGTCTGTGCGAGTGGGAGACCTTGATTCCGAAAACAACTTCTTTTCCGCAGATATCACATTTCGCCATATATGATCATCCTTTCTTGTACATGATGAATGGTTAATAACATCGAAATAAAACTGTCTTTGGCTCGACAGCCCGTCTATTTTAACACAGTTATGGCCAAGATGCAAGCGGTTTCGCAAAATATTTTAAGATTTTTCGAAAAATGGGTAGACAACTGTGTACCTGTTTGCTATACTGTAATCAGGTTGACAGATGTGTACCAAAACAAAGGATAAAAGAGGTCTTATGAATGAATCTTTCTGACGGCGAATGGAAGCTGATGAATCGGCTCTGGCAGGATGGACCCAACACCATTATGCGCCTGACCGAGGCGCTCAAGCCCGAGACCGGCTGGAGCAAGCATACGGTAATCACGATGCTTGCGCGGCTCGAGGCAAAAGGTGCGGTACGCCATGAAGAGGGTGAACGGGCAAAAACGTATTTTTCGACGGTCGAGCGGGAGGAGGCATCGGCGGCGGAGACCGAGAATTTTCTCTCCAAGGTTTATAACGGACAGTTGGGGAGCATGGTGAATGCGATGGTCGATCAAAAAGCGCTCTCTAAACAAGAAATCGACGAACTTTATGAAATCTTGAAACGGGCGGAAGAAAGCAAGTAACTTAAATCCGGCGGAAGGGAGGTCATGAACATGACAGAACTGTTGATTACATCCTCGATATTGATCATTATCGTCGCAGCATTGCGGTTTGCACTAAAAAACAAACTTTCCCGGAGGATTCGGTATGCGCTTTGGGGCGTGGTCGTATTGCGCCTGATGTTGCCGTTTTCACTGTTCGAAAGCCCGATTTCGGCAGTTGATTCCGATACCGTTTCTGCGGTTCATAGCGTCGCACAGACCACACAGATTGCGGTACTGCCGTATGAATCGTACACGCTCGAAGAGTATGCCGAAGGTAACAGTATTCCTCTTGAACAGGCACAAGCGGAAGTCGGCGCATCCGAGCTCGAAGCGGCTTCGGTCAAACGTCAAACCATCCCGCTTGAGACGCTGCTCAAATGGATTTGGTTCGGCGGCGCGGCAGTGGCGGCGGTTTGGTTTTTTATCAGGAATACCGTATTTTATATCAAACTTCTAACAGTCCGCGTTCCGGTTGAAACCGAATGCAAATTAAAAGTATATCAGGCGGATTTTCTGCATTCGCCGTGTTTGTTCGGATTGCTCAAACCTGCTGTCTATCTCAACGAAAAAGCGCTTGCCGATGAAAACACGACAAAAACGGTATTGACACATGAACTCTGCCACTATACACACGCCGACAATCTCTGGTCGTTTGTGCGGTGCGCCTTGCTGGCGGTCTATTGGTTTGACCCGTTCGTCTGGATGGCGGCGGCGATGTCCAGAACCGACTGCGAATCGGCCTGCGACGAGGCGGCCGTGAAAAAACTCGGCGAGGAAAACCGCATTGCATACGGTAAAACCCTCATCGGCATGATCGAAGTCAAGAAAACGCCCGTAGGGTTGACCTGCGCGGCCACCACCATGGTATCGGGCAAAAACGGGATAAAGGAGCGTGTGAAGATGATTGTCAAAAATCATAAGACACGGGCATGGGCTGCGGTTGTGATGGCATTGATAATGGTACTTACCATCGGCTGCACCTTCGGCACCACCCCACCTGAAGGGGGAATTGTCACTAATGAGGATATGAAACTCGGTGAACTCAAAATCGGTTTGACAATGAATGAGGTCAAATCCATCTTGGGCGAGCCGACCAGAACAGGTGAATATAATATGGACGATTTGGCAGAACCTTATGAAGCGATCAGACCTTATCATTTCGGAGATTGTTATCAATGGAGATATGATAAAGAGCTTATATTGAGTTTTTATCGTTTCGAAGAAGGCGACGATGACGAATATCAGCTTGGCGGAATAGCTCTTGGGAATGATAAATACACGTTGCCAAACGGCTTGAAAGTGGGCTCAAAATTGATCGAGGTTGTAGAGGCCTACTCTTGGGATGAGAGTTACGGAGTGATAATTTCTGATTTTAAAAGTCCGGACATCCGTAAGGATGATTACGAACAGTCAGCTTATTATCTCTACGGCGGGGTTTGGCCGGATGAATCGGACGAAGTGCGTACCGAAGCGGTCGGAACCGCTTATATAAATCAATATCAAATTAATTCGGGAACTAATTGCTATATGATCAACTACGATTGGTGTCCGAAGGGCAGTTTTGGCTGGAACGGCTGTTATATTCTGCGTTTTGATACGGACGTGAGACAGGAAATCAATATGATTGTAATATCATACATACCGACGATATATTTAGATTAAATAAAACGAGTTAAATAAACCCACCCCGCGTGTTTCCACGCGGGGTGTTCTTGTTTCTGTGGGATTGACAATATTAGGCTATTGAGTATAATATATTTTACGGGAAGGATATTTTGGATAAGAGTAACAAGAGAGGGCCGTTATATGATAAAAAGCAACAAGATCAAGATTTTTGTATGTATGATGCTGTCGTTGCTAATGACGCTTTGCATCGGCTGCACCCCCGGCACCGCAGGGCAAAAACAACCGGTCACATCCGCTGAGATGACCATTGCCGGACTGCGGCTCGGCATGACAATGGATGAAGTGCAGAATCTTTTTGGAGAACCGGTCTCGACCGAAGCCATAGCGATGGACGGGACGCACGGCGCTGTGATCTGGGAATATGACGGTCTGACGCTTTCTTTTCCGCGTTATATGCCGGTCGTGCCCGAGGTTCAAATACAACCGCTGGCCAGTATCACGATTCAAAGCGACGCTTATGCGCTCGAGAACGGGCTGAGGATCGGATCGGGATATGATCGGGTATTGAACACCTATGCCAAAGACAGCAGTCGGGGCGAGCAGTCAAGCGATTTTACCGCCGAACTTCTCATGACCGGCACTCAGACGAGCGAAGAAATAGCGGACACCGTCACCTATATCTACCGGGATCTGGCGGACGAAGATCAGACCGGGTTGGGAACAGCTTTTGAATATTCTTCTGAAAACGGAGCTGTTGTGAACTATTGCTGGGATCCATCCGATTCGGATAAATATCCGGTGCTGTCATACACTTTTGATCAGAACGGGACCGTGACGGAAATCAGCATTTCCGACGCAAGCCGCAATTATATCTCAATTGGCGGAATTGTGATGCCCGATGATCTGGCGCTTGACGATATAAAACTCGGATTCACCATGGATGAAGTACGATATTTGTTGGGAGAGCCGACAAAAATCGTGGACTCGGACGACCTTGAGGAAAACACCTTTATATACGGGCATTATTATGATTGGTATTATGGTGAAGATTTAATATTGACGTTTTATCAGTTCAACGGAATATTGACAGCACCATTTCAACTCGGTAGCGTTGTTTCATTGAGCGATTCCTATCATCTGCTGAGTTTTTTAAGGGTCGGAGACACATTCAGCGAGGTCATTCAGGCTTATGGGCGGGATGAGCATTTCGGAGAAGACGCCCTCGGAGGCGACGGAGATTCGTTCGGATACTATCTCTACGGAGGATCCATGGTTGGGAGTCATGATGAATTTCCGCTCACCAAGGCGGTTGGAACGGCGTATACGGACAATGATTTTGATGACGGTAACGGAAAGATCGCCTATCACTGGTATCCGGCCGGCAGTTACGGTTTCGAAAACAGTTATGGATTGGTTATTTACATGGATGCCGATATGACCGTCAGCAGCATTAGAATTTACTACAACTCGATGATGGATGCGGAGCAGGCGGTAGAGGGTCCTGGAACGCCTTCGGACGGTACCGAGCCAATCGTCGAATACCCCGATTGGAGCACTTGGACAAGGCCGATCGAGCGTCATGATTTAATCAGCTATGACGAACTGCTGGCCAAAATGCCCACGATCACCTCCAACGCCGACGCCTCCCGCTTCACCGCGGAGGATGCCGTTGCCGCCGGAGTCCGCGACGGCGACACGTTCAATTCCATTAAAAAGAAACTGGGTGACCCGATTGCAATATATGATGATCGCGGCGTTGAGGGGCTCATGCGTTACTATCTGTATGACGGCGTCTATTTCGCGTTTTTCAAAGAGATTTCCGAAGACGGCGGAGAGACCTATGAAACATATGAAAACGGCAGTATCGTGATGTCGGCGGTCATTTTCGGCGAGGGCATCGAAGGTCCGCGCGGAATCAAGATCGGAGATACTTTTCAATCGGTGATGTCCATGTATCCGCAGGATCGGGATTACCTTGGAAGCGGCGCTCTTTTTTACGGCAAATACGCTTTCAGCGGCCCGTCCGGCAAGGTCTATGTGTCGGATATTACCGGCTTCAACGATCCGTTCGGCGAATCGGAAGGCCCGGGTTGTCCGGAAATCGTTTTAATTCCGGACGGGACTTTGCCGTTTGTAAAACTGTTTTTCGATGACAATTTAATCTTGAGAGAAATTCGAGTTTATTATGAGGTCTATCCGTTCGGCTGATTTACTTGTTTCAATCCGCCCCGCGTGAAACACGCGGAGCGGATTTTGCTGTGAAAGATGTTGCCGGCCGGGATGATTTATCTTCATTTCACCTTGACGGAAAAAGGTAATTACGATATAATAGAAAGGTACAATGCGTAGGAATTATTCTGCTTAGTTTATAATGGAGCGAAAATAAGAAAAATGCTGCAAATGCTTGGAACGGGGGCAAGTTTCCCCGAAATCATTATCAATATTTTTTTAATCGGACTGGCGCTGATCATCGTGATGCCGGTGCATGAGTTTGCGCATGCTTTCACGGCCTATAAACTTGGTGACACCTCGCAGCTGACACAGGGCCGATTGACCTTGAACCCGCTTAAACATCTCGACCCGTTTGGTGCTGTTTGTATTCTGCTGACCGGTTTCGGTTGGGCAAAACCGGTCTACATCAACGGATCACTGTTAAAAAAGGGCGGAAAATTCGCCAACAGTTTTGTGGCGCTGGCCGGTCCGTTTTCCAATGTGCTCTTAGCAATTATCTTTGCATTTTTATACCGATTGATCGGTCGGCTTTTCGATGTTTCGGCCGGATTCGGTTCGGTGGTTGAACTCTTCGTCATCGTAGTTTTCATGATCAGCATCAACCTTGCGATTTTTAACCTGATTCCGGTTCCGCCTTTGGATGGCTTTGGCATCATCAATCCGCTGCTCCCGTTAAAAGCGCAGATGTTCGTGCGTAAATATCAACAGGGATTTTCAATCGTTTTCATCATCTTGCTGGTGACGGGTGTGCTGACGACGCCGGTCGTTTTTGTCTCCAGCTGGCTGCAAAACCTGATCATGGAAGGGGTGTCGCTGATTCTATGAGCGTACAGCACCCCACGGTCAAAGTCGAGACCTTTGAAGGCCCATTGGATCTCTTGCTTTTTCTGATCGCCAAAAACAAGGTCAGCATTCTCGACATCCCGATCGCCGATATTTTTGAGCAGTATACCCAATACCTCGACGTGCTGCGCGAGGACAACATCGAGATCGCCAGTGATTTTCTTGAGATGGCGGCGCGACTGGTCTACATAAAAACCGCCATGCTGCTGCCCAAGAGTGAGGAAGGCGACCAGCTCAAACAGGAGCTCGCGCAGGAGCTGATGGAATATCAGGTCTGCCGGATTGCGGCGGAAAAGCTGCGCGAAACGGCGGCATTTGACACCTTTACCCGCGAACCGTCCGAGATTGAGGTGGACAGGCAGTATACCCGAATCCACGAGGTCACGATTCTCACTGCGGCTTTTTTAACGATACTGGGCCGCGCAAAACGCCGTCTGCCGCCCAAGGAGAGCGACTTCACCGAATATGTCGCAAAGCCGATTGTGCCGGTGGCCTGGGGCGTTTACAGCGTCATCAAGCAGTTAAAACGCAGAAAGCACGCGTCGATCGAGAAACTCTTTTCCGACTGTACCAAGCGCGACCAGATGATCGCCGTTTTTATGGCGTTGCTGGAACTGGTCAAGGCCGGACGCGTGATTATGGATAACGACCTATCGCTGACTTTGAGAGAAAATAAGGGGAGTGAGTTTGAAAAATGAATTTTCAAACCTGGAGTTTAATTTATTTGGTCATAACCAAATAAATTAAACATCCTCAAATCTACGAATGGAAGGCTATGACTATGCCGATTGAAGCGGGAACAACCGAACAGGTCGATCTGAAACAACTTGAGCAGGCACTCGAGGCCATTTTGTTCACGGCGGGTGAGCCGGTGGCTGCCCAGCGGTTGGCGCAGGCGCTTGAAATCGACGAATTCACCCTAAAAAAGGTCACGCTTGCGCTCGAAGATCGGCTTTCACGTGAAAGCGGACTGGCACTCTGGAACGTCGAAGACCGCTATCAGCTGGTCACTAAACCCGAGACCGCCGAGACCGTCCGAAAATCCATGGAAATTCGCCGTGACATCCCGTTGTCACCCGCAGCATTTGAGGTGCTCGCCATCATCGCCTACCGCCAGCCGGTCACCAAGGCTTATGTCGAACAGACCCGCGGCGTCGACTGCAGCGGCATCATCTCCAATCTTGTGATAAAGGGCCTGATTGAAGAAAAAGGGCGGCTCGAACTGCCGGGCAGACCGCTTTTATACGGCACAACCGACAATTTCCTGCGTTGTTTCGGCATCGAGACCCTCGAACAGCTGCCCGATCTGACCGAGATTGAACTCGAGGCAGG
This sequence comes from Oscillospiraceae bacterium, assembly GCA_035380125.1. Lineage (NCBI taxonomy): Bacteria > Bacillati > Bacillota > Clostridia > Eubacteriales > Oscillospiraceae > Oscillospiraceae bacterium. The sequence continues at coordinate 3,657 of DAOSWV010000007.1, read as the reverse complement.
GCAGAATGCCGCCGACAGCGCCGAGGATTCCGATCAAGAACCGCTGCCCATCGGCGCGGACACTTAATTGTTATGTGGGCGCTGTACGTTTTCGGCGGCCTCGCGGTTCTCATCACCGCGTTATTGCTGTCCGACGTCTGCATCGACATCACCTACGATCATGCGTTTCTGATCAAAGCGGGTCTTTGGCGGGCGAATATTGTTTTATTCCCCGAAGACCGAAAGAAACCCAAAAAGGAAAAAGAAAAGGAAGAGCCTAAAGAAGAAAAAACCGAGGAAAAAGAAGAATCCAAGCCCGACCTGCAGGAACTCGCCGGTCAGATCAAATCCATTTTGGGGTTGCTCGGAAGAGCATTGAAAAAAGCCCGTTTGAAACCCTGTAAAATTCACATTGTCGCGGCGGCGGGTGACGCGGCCAAAACCGCGATTTTGTACGGGACCTTTTGCGCCGGGCTCACAGCGGTACAGACCGTACTGAACGAATTGTTCGGACGGTATGAAAGCGATTTTTTGGTGCTGTGGGATTACGAAGGCAAAAATACAAGCGTCGAAGCCGATTTGAAAATCCGTATTCGAATCTTTTGGATACTGACGATTCTGTGGCCCGTGATCCTGCGCTATATCGCAAATCCCGATCTCGGCCTCGAAGCGGCGCTGACCGGAAAAAAATCCCCGAAAAAGCAAAAAACTCCGCAAAAGCGGAATAAAAAATCATAACCCGTTCAAACATATACGGTGAAAGGAAGGTCACTATGGAAATGCATCCTCTGTCTTCAATCATGCAGACTACGATGGAGAACATCAAGCAGATGGTGGACGTCAACACAATCGTCGGTACACCGGTCACAGCTCCGGACGGCACGATGATCATTCCGGTGTCAAAAGTCTCGTTCGGATTCGCTTCGGGCGGCTCCGATTTTGACGGCAAAACCGCGCCCAAAACGAATTTCGGAGGCGGCGGAGGCGCCGGCGTCACAATCAACCCGATCGCATTTTTAGTGGTCTCTTCCGAGGGCGTCCGATTGATTCCGATCGGTTCGTCCGGCGAGCCGGTGGACAGAGTCGCGGCTCTGGTACCGGAGATGTTCGATAAAGTTGTCTCGCTTTTCAAAAAGGATAAAGAAAAAGATAAAGACAAGAAATCCGAAATGACAACGGACGGCGAATAACGGCGGACAGGCGGCATAAAATTCAAGGGGATATCCCTGAATTTTGTATGGATGCGGTTAAACGCCGTATGTCCGTATGCCGACCTGAGAGGAGTGCCGAAATCACATGAGGAAAAAACTCGTCGCGCTTGCCGCCGTTCTTGCAGCAGCGGCCATCTGCTTTTCACTGATTTTTAATCCGGGTACAAGTCCTGTTGCCGGGGAAATTGTCGATGTTTTAAAACCGGTTTCAGAGGTCTTGACGGTTTCGCAAAACGACATCAGCGCAGAAGCCGCCGTAATCATTGAGGCCGACAGCCGCAAGATCATCTGGAGCAAAAACGCGGACGAATTGCTGCCGATGGCCAGCACGACCAAAATCATGACGGCAATGCTGACCCTTCAACAGCAAAACCTGGATGACTATTTCACGGTCGACACTGCGGCCATTACCGTCGAGGGTTCTTCAATGGGATTGCGGGTCGGCGACCAAGCGTCTTTACGGGCGCTTGCCGTGGGTATGCTAACCGTCTCGGGCAACGACGCGGCCAATGCCGCCGCAGTGCGTATCTGTGGGTCGATTTCAAAATTTGTCGAGCTGATGAATCGGACTGCTGTTGAGATCGGCATGAAAAACACATCATTTGCCACGCCGAGCGGACTGGATGCCAAAAATCATTATTCCACGGCTTACGATATGGCTTTATTGGCCGCCGAAGCGTTGGAGAATGAAGAATTCAGAACCATCTGTTCCTCCAAATCAGCGGAGGCGACCTATGGCAATCCGCCGTACCGCCGCCTGCTGATGAATAACAACCGCATGCTGCGCAGCTACGACGGCGCCATCGGCGTTAAGACCGGTTTTACCAAAAAATCGGGTCGTTGTCTGGTCTCGGCGGCAGAGCGGGACGGCATCACGATCATCTGCGTCACATTAAACGCGCCTAACGATTGGGCCGACCATACCGCTTTGCTGGATTTGGGCTTTTCTTCGGTTGAGTTATTATCGTTTACACCGGAGCAAATCGAATATAATGTCCCTGTAGCGGGCACAACGCAGAATATTTCGGTAATCCCCTCCGGAAGCGCGAGTGTGGCTTGTATCGCGGGGGACCGAAATGCCGTAATCACAAAAATCAACCTGCCGGAGTTTGTAAATGCACCGATCCGCGCCGGGGATACGCTCGGGAATATCGAATATATCTACAACGACCGTGTGGTCGCCAAAATTTCTTTGATCGCACTCAGCGACTGCATTGACCCTCAGGCGAAAACACCGGGATTTTTCGAACGCCTATTCGGCAGAAAGGATTAAAGTTTGAAAATAATTTTTCAGATGAAGGATGGTAAAAATATATGCCTGATGCAGGAGAACGCATACAAAAATTGATGTCGGAGTGGGGAATCTGCTCCCGTCGCGCTGCCGAAAAGCTGATTGAGCAGGGCAGGGTGAAGCGCAACGGAAGACCGGTCTCGCTGGGTGAAAAAGCGACCTCGCGGGATCTTTTAACCGTCGACGGGGAGCGCATCGGCCCGACCGTCGACCGAAAAATTTACATAATGCTAAACAAACCGCGTGGCTATGTCACCACCGCGAAGGACGAGTTGGGACGTAAGTGCGTCACCGATCTGGTGGCCGATCTCAATACGCGCCTTTATCCGGTCGGACGGCTTGACCGTGATTCCGAAGGGCTTTTGCTTTTAACAAACGACGGTGCGTTTGCACAGAAGATTTCGCACCCGTCTTATGAAGTCGGCAAAACCTACCGCGTGACCGTGGAAGGCAAGATCACGCCCGAGACCGAACTGGCTTTTTTAGAGGGCGTGGACAGTGAGGGTGAACTCCTGAACGTCAAACGGATTCAGCTGATCGAGGAAAAAGAGAACCGTACTGTGCTGGAAATTGCACTCACCGAGGGCAAAAACCGCCATATCCGCCGCATCTGTGAGGTGTTGGGGCTCTCGGTTCTGCGGTTGAAGAGAATCGCCGAAGGCGGGGTGAAATTGGGCGGGCTTCCGGTTGGGAAATATCGCGAATTGACCCCGCAGGAGGTTGCGACGCTGAAAAACAGATAAAAGGTGTACACAAGCAATGATTTGTATCAAGCGCAACGATTTAAATAACGGACAATTTTGCTGGATTGCAGAGGATGCGGACGGCGTAATCGGACGAATCGCCGTCAATGCGGGAGATATTCCCGAAGTGACGCAGTTGGAATTTCAACAAAAAGAGATCGGTGACGGTCTGATCAAGGCCGCCGCTGCATTTTTTGCCACCGCCGGGGTGCAAAAAATGCGTATTTCAATTGATTCGGACGAGGTTAAAGCGGCCGCTTTGGCCGCAGGATTTTTACAGACCAAGACCGGATTTGAACTGGATCCCACAAACGTCAAACGAAACTGCGGGGGGCATTAAAAAACGGAAAATGGCTTGCTTTTGCGGAAAAATTGTAGTTGTAGGTTTGTCAATGATGTGTTACAAAAAGGATAAAGGAAAAAGGATTACGGA